>JAQTRT010000279.1 GCA_028711675.1 bacterium
GAAAACAGATGCTTCATGTCTCAGCTTTTTTTCATACAGTTCATCGGGGAGCGGCAAGAAAATGGTCTTGCCCTGAGTCTTCCCCTTTACCTGTACCCGGTCTATCTCGATGAAGTGAAGTTTGTGGTTCTTGACATTCGTTTCAATATCGCGTTTGATGTATTCCGAGCAGATGACGGGTATCTTGTAGATCCTGGTCAAGCCTTCCAGCCGGGCCGCCGAGTTCACGTTGTCGCCGATAACGGTATTCGTCATCCTGACATGGGAGCCTATGTTGCCGTAGAAGACCTCGCCGCCGTCAATACCCACGCCCACTTCAAGCAGCACGGCCCGGTACACTTTCTCTTCCCCTTCTGTTAAGGAGCCGTATTTTTTTACGATCTCTTCCTTGGCCTTGTGCATGGACATCCGGAGCTCTTCGCTCACTTCCTGGATGCTGTAAGCCGTCAGCACCGCTTCATAGGATTTATTCTGCCGGACCTGCTCGGGCATGGTGCCGAACACGGCCAGGATGGCGTCGCCGATGATGGAGCCGATGGTTCCGTTCTGTTCCAGTATCTTCCGGATGGCCTTGTCATAATGCATGTTCAGTAATTTAATGATATCCGTTCCCAGGGTCTCCGTGATAAAAGTAAAACTTTTAATATCGGAAAAAAGGATGGCCAGGTCCATCTTGTTGCCTTCCAGCCGGATCTCCATCTCCTTGTACGCTTTCAGGGCGACGTCCCTGTTGGCGAATTTCCTGAAGATATTGACCAGGGTGTCTATGGTGTTGGAGAGAGAATTAAAAGCGATACCCAGCAGGGTAATGTCGTCGTTGGGAGCCCCTTTCAGGTTGATGAGTTCCATCTTCTGATGCTCGATCATTTTCATGATGTTCGATGAGATGATGCCGATGAACCTGAGGATATAGCGCAGCACAAAGACACCGACAACGGCGCAGGCCAGGGTGATCAGGAGAATGATGATGCTGATATCCTTGAAAATAGTCCTTGAGCTCCGGTAGAATTCGTTATACTCCTCAGCCCGGATGATGAACATCTTCCATTTGGGATTGTATTTATAAATACCGAAATATTCCTCGTTGTTGTAGGTAAAGGGAAGGAACCCTTCCTTAATGTTGTTCTGCAGCTTTTCTTTCATGATGTTCAGGGTGTCCGTATCGCCGAACGTGTCGTACGCCTTGATACGGGAAGCCTGGAACAGGACCCGGCCGTCCTCTTTAAGGCCGAGAACGACTGCTTTCGCGTTCTTTAATTCCCTGAGGCCTTTATCTTCCATGCCTTTGATCGAGCCGTTCAGATCACGGGAATACTGATAGATCTCATACTGGGTATTGCAGAATTCATTGACGGAATTCAGGTCCTTGATCAGCAGCTGTTTGGTCAGCTTGGTGAGCTCGGAAATGTTGAAGACAAGGTTGATATAATTCGTGCTTAAATTGGAGACCAGGATAAAGATCGTGAACAGGAAGACTATCTTCAGGCTCACGGGAACGATCCTGGTCTGGTTGAGCTTTTTTCCGAATAGTTTTTCCATAAACTTTTTCAATTTAAACGGGCAGTATTAATTATAGCTTTATTAAAAACCATTTCAACTTTTTCTTGGTTAATCATTCAATACGATCAGACCGTTGAAAAGATATTGACATTTGAATTTCTTTATATAATACTTGATGATTGACGGAGAATCCCGGTTATTCGGCGTTTTTCGGGCCGGTATCCCCAAGGGAGGTTTATTCTTAATGGAAAACATCTTTTCAGACCGGATCTCGGACGTACCGAGATCCTTTATCCGGGAAATTTTAAAAGTCACAATAGACAGTTCCGTCATCTCATTTGCCGGAGGCCTGCCCAGCCGGAAACTTTTCCCGCTCAAGGAGCTGCAGGCAGCAGCCAACAAGGTCTTTGATGAAGACGGATACGACAGTCTCCAGTACAGTACCTCTGAAGGCGATCAGGAGCTCAGGGAATGGATCGCTGACCGGTACAGGAGGACAAAGGATCTTACGGTCCAGGCGGATGACATCCTGATCACATCCGGTTCCCAGCAGGGGCTTGATCTTCTCGGCAAGACCTTCGTCAACGAGGACGATCCTGTGATCATAGAGGAGCCCGGTTACCTGGGAGCCATCCAGGCCTTGTCCCTTTGTAAACCCCGTTTTTTCCCTGTCCCTTTGAGCGCGGACGGGATCGGGCTTGATGCGTTCGAACAGGCTGTCCGCAAGCATCCGGTCAAGCTGTTCTATTGCGTCCCTAATTTCCAGAATCCTTCAGGTATCAGTTATTCCGAAGAGAACAGGCAGGCTATCGGGAAGATACTGAAAGGGAAAAAGACCATCCTGGTCGAGGATGACCCGTACAGCGAACTCCGTTTCCTGGGCCGGATGCAGCCCTCATTCCGGCGCATCATACCGGAGAACACGGTCCTGCTCGGATCTTTCTCCAAGATCGTGGTACCTTCTTTCCGGATCGGATGGGTCGCGGCCAGAAAGGATATTCTGGATAAGCTTATCATCGCCAAGCAGGCTTCTGACCTTCACAGTAATTATTTCTGCCAGAGGGTCATCTCCCGGTATCTGAAAGAGAATGATATCGATGCCCATATCGCCGTGATCAGGGATGTGTACGGTAAACAGAGAGACGCCATGATCCAGGCCATCAGGGAGTTCTTCCCTTCAGAGGCCGGGTACACTCAGCCTGAGGGAGGGATGTTTCTCTGGGTGACCTTACCCCGTCATCTTTCAGCCATGGATGTGTTCGAGAAAGCCATCGGGCAGAAAGTGGTTTTTGTCCCGGGCGATCCTTTTTACGTCGGTAAAAAGAACGTCAATACCATGAGACTCAATTTTTCCTGCATGGACGAAGAGACTATCCGGGAAGGGATCAAGAGGCTGGGAAATGTGCTGAAAGGCCTCATGTGAGGAGATACCGGTATAAAGGCCATCCGTATAATAAAATTTTCCTTGACTTGATTTTTTAATCAATTATTATCACAAAACAAAAAGTTTACTTGTTATGGAAAAATGTTTAGAAGACCGGGTAGAGACACGGGTATCTACTATAAGGAAGGAGAGATTATGAGAAAAAAAGAGATCCAGAATATTTATACCTAACTGGAAAACCGGAAACAGGAGATATTGAACGAACTGATGAAGAACCATTCCGATTTTTTCCAGAATTTGAAGGGGGATGTGGCTGACCTGGCTGATGAAGCCGAGGAAGTAATAGAAAGGGACCTGATATACCATCTGAGCTTGAATGAAAAACAGGAACTGGAGGATATTAATATCGCCCTCAAGAAGATAGAGGAAGGCGAATACGGTACTTGTGTTTCTTGCGGTTCGGAGATACCCATCGAACGGCTGAAAGTCAAGCCCAACGCGCGTTATTGCACAAAATGCCAGGAGAAGCATGAACGCGATAAACGGCACGCCGTTCCTTCTGAAGAAACAGAAGAGATCAGCAATAACGAGAATGAAGAATAATCCTTCATTGATCAAAGCGGGCTATAGATTATTATCGCATTATTTAAATTATCAGGGGAACGGAAAATACTGTGATTTCATCCGTTTCGTCCATTCCCTGAACAGCTGCCGGAGCTGTGATTCCTCTTCACGGGATACTCTTTCCCTCCTCGGACAGAACATCAACGCCAGGATCATGGTGCTGACGGAACCGTCCGAGTTCCATCCCAGGTTCCTGCCCGAACATAAAAAGGCCGTTGATGAACTGTTCGCCCGGATCCTGAACTCCATCAACCTGACTCCGGCCAGGAGCTATTCCACATCCATTCTGAAATGCGGTTTCCCTTCACGGGACGAAGAAAGCATAAAAAGATGCCGGGACCTGTTTGCGCGGGAACTGGAGATCATCCGGCCCGGTTATGTTCTTGGTTTCGGCCGGAACATCCCGGA
>JAQTRT010000280.1 GCA_028711675.1 bacterium
TTTTATGCAAAGGACTTCTCTTTATGAAATGCATAAAAAAGCAGGAGCCAAACTGGTCGATTTCCACCACTGGGAAATGCCCATCCATTATTCTTCTATAAAGGATGAAGTACTGGCGGTTCGGAACAGCGCCGGGATCTTCGATATTTCCCATATGGGCCAGGTCTTCATTCACGGCGAAGATGCGGAAAAGTTCATCAATTACATCATCACCAATACCACGTTCAATAAAATGTATAATTCCATGGTCTATACCGTCATGTGCAATGACAAGGGCGGGGTCATAGACGATCTGGTGGTGTACAAGTTCAACGAGAACAAGTTCCTCTGCGTTGTGAATGCCGGCAATGTTGACAAGGATTTCCGGTGGATGAAGGAGAACAGCTCTCAGTTCAACGTGAAACTGACCAACAACAGCGGCGATTATTCCATGCTGGCTGTGCAGGGGCCGAACAGCATCAGGCTGCTGAATGAATTCTTCCCTTCCGATGTGAATATCATCAAGTATTATAATTTTGTGGAGGCCAACTTCGGCCGTCATGCCTGTATCCTTTCCCGGAGCGGTTATACCGGTGAAACGGGGTATGAGATCATCGTAAAGAACGAATCGGCCCGGGATATCTGGCAATCCCTCCTGGACAGGCAGGAGGATTACGGCCTGGTCCCCTGCGGCCTGGGCGCCAGGGATGTACTCAGGATAGAGGCCGGCTTCCCTCTGTACGGCCAGGAAATCAGCGACTCTATCAACCCTTTTGAGAGCAGCCTGAACTGGGTGGTGAAACTGAACAAAGAAGCGGATTTCATCGGCCGGCAGCGGCTGAAGGAGATCAAGGACCGGAACGATAAGGCCAGGATCGGTTTCGTCATGGAATTGAACAAAGTGGCCAGGGAGAATTCGGAGATATCCGGTGAGGAGGGGGGGAAGATCGGTTACGTGACCAGCGGAACGTTCTCCTTTAATCTGGGCAAATCCATCGGTATGGGACTTGTCCAGAAAAAAAATGTTGCCATTAAAAAAATAAAAATTAATATAAATGATAAATTTTACTGGGCCAGTATCAAGGAACTGCCGTTCGTTAAAAAAATATAATGTGAGGTGACTGTATGGTGAAAATCGATGATTCTCTTCTATATACAGATACGCATGAATGGATCCATGTGGAGGGCGATACCGCCGTCATCGGCATCACGGATTATGCCCAGGAGCAGCTGGGCGATATCGTTTACGTGGAACTGCCCGAGGTCGGTGAAAATATCTTCAAAGGCCAGGCGTTCGGATCCATTGAATCCGTAAAGACCGTTTCTGAGCTGTTTGCGCCGCTGAGCGGCAACGTGGTGGAAAGGAACGAGGACCTGTTCTCTACCCCGGAGCTCATCAACAAGGACCCGTTTAAAAAAGGCTGGATGCTCAAGATCAAGATAGAGGAGAAAAAGCAGATGGAAGACCTTCTCTCTCCCGGAAATTACGAAGACCTCATCATATCCGAGTCAGAAGAGGAAGAGTAAGAAGGGAAAACCATGTATTTTATTCCGGATGATCGCGAGGAGACCTCCTCCTTAAAGAAAGAGTTAAAGATAGAGGAAGTCGGCCAGTTATTGAATATCGATCCCGCGATCCTTCTCAAAGAGTTCAAAAGCCGTTCCATCCCGGCCAGAGGCCTGAGCGAAAAGGAGATCCTGCTCGAAGCATACCGGACAGCTCATTCCAATAAACAAACGGATTATTACATCGGCGCCGGTATTTACCGTCATTATATCCCGGCTGTCGTGGATGAACTTTCTTCCCGTTCGGAATTTTATACTGCCTACACGCCTTATCAGCCGGAGCTGAGCCAGGGGTATCTTCAGGCCATGTTCGAATTCCAGAGTCTTGTCGCGCGGCTTACGCGCATGGATGTTTCCAATTCATCCCTGTACGACGCGGCCACAGCCCTGGTGGAAGCCTGTATCATGGCCCTGGCCGTCACAGGCAAGGAGGAGATCCTTCTGACACCCGGCATCAATCCCCGTTATCAGGAGGTCCTGAAGACCTATGATATCTCCCATAAGTTCTCAATAAAGACTATGGAAAAAGGGAACGGACAGATCGATCCGGAAGAACTGAAAAAAGCCATAACAGACAGGACCGCAGGTGTTGTTATTCAGAACCCGGACTTTTTCGGGACCATCCAGGATATGGAAAGCCTCTCCGGTATCATAAAGGACAGGAAAGCTCTTTTGCTCACGCTCTTTTATCCTGTTTCACTCGGTCTTCTGAAAAAACCCGGTGATTATCATACGGATATCGCTGTCGGAGAAGGGCAATCCCTGGGATTGTATCCTTCTTTCGGCGGTCCCTTACTCGGTCTGATCGCCGCCAGAAACGAATACGTGCGGAAACTTCCCGGCCGGCTGGTAGGCATGACCAAAGATAAGGAAGGCAAGGACGGTTTTGTCCTGACGCTCCAGGCGCGGGAACAGCATATACGCCGGGCTACGGCCAGTTCCAATATCTGTTCCAACCAGGCGCTCAACGCCCTGCGGAGCATGATCTATATGAGCGCCATGGGCGGGGAAGGATTAAGGAACCTGGCAGCCCTTAATGTGCGGAACAGTCATGAAGTCTGCGGTCTCCTCGGGAAAAAGGGGATCGCGAAACTGAAATTCGATGCGCCCTTCTTCAATGAGTTTACCCTGCAGTTCAAGACCAAGCAGGAATTGGAAAAGTTCAGGGAATACCTGAAAGAAAAGGGTATTCTGTTCGGATTGAAGCTGGGATCCTACGGAAAGGACCTTGAGGGTTCGCTTCTGGCTGCTGTCACGGAAATGAACGATGTTGACAGGCTGATGGAGCTGATCAACCAGTATTGAACCGCGGATTATTATGAAAAAATTTTTATTGGAATTCAAGGAACGGTCTGAAGAATATTTACCCCGGGAAAAGGCCGGCCTGAAAGAATTTATACCGGAAAAATATCTGAACAAGGAGAAGCTCGGGCTTCCGGAGGTCTCCGAAGTGAGCCTCGTGAGGCACCTGACCGATCTGTCCCGGAATAATTTCGGAGTGGATAACGGTTTTTATCCGCTCGGTTCCTGCACCATGAAATACAATCCCAAGATCAATGAAAAAGCAGGCAGCCTGGAGGGATTCAGGACCCAGCATCCGCTGATGGATGAAGAGTATCTTCAGGGTGATCTGGAGCTTCTGTACCGGATGGAGAGTTTTTTAAAAGATATTTCCGGTATGGACGCTGTCACGTTCCAGCCTGCTGCCGGCGCGCACGGCGAGATCACCGGGATCCTGCTGGTCCGGGCTTATCATGATTTCCGAAAAGATCTTAAAAGGAAGAATATCATTGTACCTGATTCCTCCCACGGCACGAATCCGGCTTCAGCTTCCCTGGCCGGTTTCAAGGTCGTCGAGATAAAGTCCAATCCCGAAGGGCTTGTGGATTTGGGGCGTCTGAAAGCCGTGCTGAACGATGAGACGGCATGCCTCATGCTTACCAACCCCAATACCCTCGGTTTGTTCGAAAAAGATATCGTAAAGATCAGTAAAATGGTCCATGAAGCCGGAGCTTTGCTTTATTACGACGGCGCGAACCTGAATCCCCTGCTGGGCCGCGTGCGGGTCGCGGACATGGGTTTTGACATTGTGCATTTTAATCTCCATAAAAGTTTTTCCACGCCCCACGGCGGCGGCGGGCCCGGCTCCGGGCCTGTGGGCGTGAAAGCCGGCCTGGCGGATTTCCTCCCTGTCCCGTATGTTAAAAAGGAGAAGGACCGGTATTCCCTTGCCTGTGACCGGGAACATTCTATCGGCCGCGTTCATTCCTTTCACGGCAATTTTAACGTTATTGTTAAAGCTTATTTTTATATACTTGAACTGGGGATCGAAGGCCTGAGGGCTGTGAGCGAGAAGAGCATCCTTAA
>JAQTRT010000032.1 GCA_028711675.1 bacterium
CCAGGCCCAGGTGAGCCAGGTAATTGTCGGGATTTTGTTTCAGGAGCTGCCGGTAAGTGGCCAGCTGCTGCTCCAGATCAGCCCTTGACCGTATGGTGCAGCTGCGTACCAGCATAAAGACCAGAATCAGACACAAACCGATAAAGGTAAGGGTTACATAATAACCCCTCTGGCTGAAATTCTGGTGAAGGAACGACTTGATGATCGATGTCCGGCTTAAAGCAGGCGACATGGTAATGGATTGTTTTTTCTTCATGGTTTTACTCTGTTGTTATGCTCTTCGGTTTCTTTAAATCGTATTTCTCTTCAGCGTCCGATTTGATATCCTTTCCCTTGATGTCAAGCTGGATGGACTGGTTGGCGGCATTGGAGGAAGAGGTGTTCAGGCCTGCAGCACTCTGATTGGTACGTGACAACGGAGGAGCCAGCGTAAAACCCGGATCACGCAGATATTCAAGGGCTTTTCTGATCTTGGGCGCCTGGATATCATCCGGGCTGACTTTCAGGAATTTCTCCCAAAAATCAATGGTATACTCCTTGTTATACAGGTACTTATACGAGACAAGTCCTGCATTGAGATACACATCCCCGTAATCCGGATAATCCCGGATCAGATTGGTATAAAGGCTCATGGCCTTTCCGGTCTCTTTGTTCCCGACATGGGTATTGGCTATCAGAAACTGGAGCTCTTTACCCGGTTTCAGATCATTGGCCATCTCAAGATACTTCGCAGCTTCGGCATAATTATTGTTGAAATAATTTATCTTACCCAAACTGTAATTGGCCTCAAAACTGTCAGGTTTCTTTTCTATGTACTTCTTGTAGAATATTTCAGCCAGGTTGAATTTACCATCATTGAAATACTGGTCAGCTGTTGCTAAATAATCCTCTTCAGCGATAACCTCGCCTAAAAGGAGAAAAAGCAGGGTAAAAACCGATAAAACGCACGCTTTTCTTCTCATATTTAATTATCGTATCCCTGATAAATTTAATAACCTGATTTTAAAAATCAACATATTCCACCAAACCCGATGCTTCCATCTTTTTTGACAAAATCCATTTTTATTTGTTCCCGTTTTCCGCCCGGGAAACATAATAAAAGGAACGGACAGAAAATACGTTTTTCATTCCTTGTTCAAATGAAACGTCCGTTAAATATTATGGATAAAAAAAATGAAACCGCTATAATGAAAGGGGAAGAACAATCTTTTTCCGCTGATCCATTATGATGATACACAAGAAAGAACATGTTTTACTTATTACAACCGACTTTGTACCGCAGAAAGGCGGTATTGCCCGGTGGGCTTATGAAGAATACAGGGAACTGGCCAAACGATACGACGTGACTATCATCGATAAATTCAAGAAAGAGATCGTGCCTAACAGCGATACACGTTATTTTCGCGATAAGGAAGATTTGAAACAGATGGTCTCAACCCTGAACAAGTCTGCGCCTTTTCAAAGGATCCTGTTCTTCCATTGGGAACCTGCGCTCTTTCTTCTCCCTTTCTTGAGGTCTGCGAAAATATCTTTTACTGTGGTTCTTCATGGCTGGGAATTCCTCAGGCCCAGAAGCCTCTGGACCCGGTACTGGAAAAGGCAGGTATTGCTGCGGTGTAATGAAATATGGATCACATCACCGTACATGAAAAAAAAAGTCCTGGCCTGCAGAATCGGTCCGGAAAAAATCAAATTAAAACCCATCCCCATTGACAGGGAGATTTTTCATCCCTGGACCGATACGGAAGTCGCGCGTTCCCGAAAGGAACATGGA
The DNA here is from genome assembly GCA_028711675.1 of bacterium. Taxonomy (GTDB): domain Bacteria; phylum Spirochaetota; class JAHITG01; order JAHITG01; family JAHITG01; genus JAQTRT01. Next base: position 1,775 of record JAQTRT010000032.1, read on the forward strand.
ATCAGCGGCAAAAAAGTCATACTCTCGGTCGGCCGTCTTGTGGAACGCAAGGATTATATCACTATCCTTAAAAGCGTGGTTCTTCTCCGGACCCGTTACCCAGAGGTCCTGTATGTGCTCATCGGTGACGGTCCGTACCGCGGCATGATAGAATCCTTCATCACAGAAAATCACCTGGAAGAAAATGTCCTTCTCCCCGGTGAAGTAGAAGAGAAGGTCCTGCTGGAATGGTATTGCATCAGCCATGTCTTTGTGCTGGTTCCCAGGGACCTGGAAAAACAAGGTGATGTCGAGGGGTTCGGTATTGTTTATCACGAAGCCAGTTCCTGCGGACTCCCTGTGATCGGGAGCAGGGCCGGCGGAGTGCCGTATGCCCTGAGCCTGATCCCAAACTCGTACCTTATCGAACCCGGGGATTTTCCGGCCCTGGCCGGTCTGATCGAAAATCTTATCCTCCGGAAAGATACAAGCTCCGGTCCGAAATAACCTGTTCCTTATTTTTCAATCCGTGCTGCCGTGCGGCCATTCCTTTTCTTTATTCAATAATGATCTTCTTTCCGCGTGCATCAAAGATGATCCTGTCAGCCATATCCTTTTCAGCTGCCATTTGCTTGAGCATTCCCAGGGGATCGGAAAAATCAAGTTCATCACTGTACCTGTGCGTGAAGGTGTCATAATGAATGGGTACCATTTTTTTCGCTTTCAGGTCCTGAAGCACCTCAAGGGTCTCATCAGCCTGCAGATGCCGGGGGATGGCTTGGGGGAGATTGTCCGATTTGTACAGCAGCCGGAACAGGGAGACACATCCGGAATACCCGCAACCGCGCGGCCGGTCAGGATTGTCCGGTGTATTGGTGGCTGTATGATGCCAGCCGTGCGATTCCACAAAAGCCAGGTCGATCTCAGCCTCGGCGCCGATCCTTTTGAATATACTGTCATACCCGGAATCACCGGCAAAAAAGACGGTCCGCGTTCCCTTGATCGTATACCCGAGGGTCAGCGGCGTGTTATCAATGATATAGCGGTCACCGTAGTGATTCATCCTGTAGGTACGGATCAGGAGCGGGCCGTATTGGAACTGCTGATCGTTCGAGACCTCCGTATAGTTTCTTATGCCTTCCTGTTTGAGGTATTTTCCCAGCCGGACCGGCAGATAAATCCGGGCAGACGGAAATTTTTCAATGATCTGCTCCAGGGATCCCATATCCATATGGTCCCAGTGGCCGTGCGACAGCAGGACCAGGTCCACAGCCGGCAGGTCCTTGATCCCCAGGGCAGGCGGATTATCACGTTTCCGGAAATACACAATATCGTTGAACGTGGGGTCGATCAGGACATGAACGCTGTCCAGGCACAGGAATACTGTGGAATGACCGATGTGATAAGCGTAATTTGTTTGAAGAGGTTGCGGATTAAGGGATTTCTGACCAGACCATATAATCAATAACATCAAAACAATACGCATAGAGGGAAATACTAATCCTTAAAAATAAATCCGGTTCCTGATCACGGCTGAATTGTTCACTTTATACAGAGCCATCAGGATCTTCTGATAATATTCCAGTTCCTGACGGGGAATTCCCGTCAAAGGGATCTCCTTCTCCTCCGCTTTTTCCGGATTGGTCCGGAACAAGGTGTACCCCTGCCGTGTGAAATTATAAACCAGTTTATAATCCTTCCACATGACAGCGATCATGCTTTCGCCGAAAGAGTTCTGGCTGAAGGCCCAGGCATCCCTTTCCCTGCGGAAAAGGGACTGTCCCACCCAGGGTGCTTTATCAGGATAGATCCTGATGAGATCGCAGAGCGTGGGCAGAATGTCCACGAGAGAACCCAGTGCAGAGCTTCGCCCCGGCTTCAGGCCCGTAGCCGGCGCATAGATCAGCAGGGGCACGCGGATATTCTCCTCACGCAGGTCCTTCTTCAGTAAAGTGGTCTCCTGCTGGACCTGGGTGGATTCACCGTGGTCCCCGAACAGGATGAAGATCGTATTGGAAAAATAAGCCTTGTTCCTGATCTTCCTGAAGAAACAGGAGAGGGCCCAATCCGAATAACTCATGGCTGCCAGGAATTTTCCATAATAACCTTTCCGGCTGAAACGGTAGAATCGCTTGTCCGGAAGCTCATAAGGATGATGATTGGAGGTTGTCAGCAGGGTAACATAAAAAGGCGGTTTCAGCCTGTCCAGCTCCTCAACAGCTTTATCGAACAAAGCCTCGTCATGCACTCCCCAGCCAAAACGCGGGGCGCTGGCCGGGAAAGCCTCCAGCCCGATGATCTTTCCATAGCCGATCTTCCGGAAGAAAGTGTCCATCTTGTCATATTTGGGGTTTTCACCCACAAGGAACAGCCCGTCCCGGTAGCCGTGTTCATTCAGGAAATTCCCGAGACCGTAATATTTTGTATCCGGGAAATACTTGATCTCACGGTCGCCATGGTAGGTCAGCACACTGCAGTGGGAAGCAACAAGACCTTTGGCTGTCTGTACGCCGCTGGAATAAAAACGCGTAAAGAGCAATCCCTGTCGGCTCAGGCTGTTAAAAAAAGGAGTGACTTCAGCCGGTTCTCCTTCCGGCATTCCCGTGTCTTGCATCCGAAACGATTCCAGGACGATAATAACGATGTTGTACGGCTCAGGTCTTGTATCGGCCGGTTTCTTCCGGGAGGACAGAAAAGGGAACAGAAAGGAACCGTAGGTCCTTTCCCCACCCAGGAATTTCTGCACATTCAGGATATCCTCTCTGGTCAGCTTGAAGTTCACCCGCCGGATATCGGTCATGGTATCATGCAGGATCGAGATGAATATATTGCGCCTGAAATTCTGGTTATACTTTAAATCTGGCAGTTTGATCCCTTCGCTTAAAAGCCCCAGTATAAAACTAAGGCATAAATAAACAACGAGATTTTTTTTAGGGGTTGTTTCCAGGATCCTGATCCTTCTTATCAGGCGGAAACTGACGAATGAGAAGAGAAGGTAAACAGCCGCAACCGCCATCATGAGCCAGGGAGACAGGACAGCACCGATGGAACCGGCCAGGTCGTGGAGCTCGTCCAGAAAATTAAGCATACGAAAATTGATATTGATCTGGAGGATATGGAACAGAGGGATGTTCATAAGGTACAGGAACAGGAGAAGGTTGTTGAAGCCGAACACCAGCCATTTTCCCGTCCGGCTGATCCTGTTCCGCAGGGCTTTATTGAATCCATACACCAGGAGCGTGAAAACGTTCAGCACGAACAAGTCCTGAAAGAAACCGGTCGCCAGCAGGTTCAGATAAAGCCCGGCTGCCACTTTTTCTTGCAGGCAGAACACCAGGCGGAGGAGAAAGAAGATCAAACCAACAAACACATTATAGATAAGGAGCCGTCTCATATTAATCCACCCTGTTCATTTGTCTTCATGACAAAGGATATCCTTTCCCGAGGCATCAGCCGGAAGCCTTATTGGTCATTGCAGAAAAACGCAGCTTAATTCTGATTAATGCTGTTCCACGATCTCTTTCACTTTCATCAAACGGGTCAGGTTGCTCCGTTCCACTTCGCTGATCTTCATGCTGATATATTTGATGGTCTCTTCCAGGTTGGGAATAAGGATATACTCCAGGGCATTCACCCTGCGCCGGGTACGTTCGATCTCAATGGCCAGTTCTTTTACGTTATTCTCCAGTTCCGCCAGCTGTACCATTTTCAGGACGATCTCTTTCAGCCGGACCAGCAGCAGGTCCATATCCAGGTCAACGTCCTTATATCCCGTGGAAAAAGGTTCGCCCCGGAAAGAAGCGGTAAAACTGGGCAGCCGCAAATTCATAACCGGCATGATCCGCTCCTGTACCTCAACCGAAGCCTCTTGAAGTAAAAAAAAAGATTTAAGCTGTTCGAGGTCATACCGCGAACTGACAAGGTTATATGACTCATAAAAAGCCTTCATCTCGTTTTCCAGTTCATCCCGGAGGATTTTGTTCCTGTTCACATACTCCAGGAATTTTCTCATCAGTTCATCCTGCTTGTCTTTCAGGAGCTTATGGCCTCTCCGGGCCAGAAGGATCCGTTTTTTCAGCTTCAGAAGCTCCATCCGTGTTGCGCTGACTTCCAGTTTCATTGTGACCTCTGATAAAAAGGCAGTAAAGGCATTAATGGCCCTCGCCTGAATGATTTTTTCCCTTTAAAACCTTTTAAACTTTTACCGCCTTTATAACCTCTTTTTTTCTTGTGCCATTGTGCCTGATTATTTCTTAACGAACTTCGGCAGGTATTTATCCAAAAATTCCGGCCGTATCCTTTTCAACTCCATCCTGGGCAGCATGGAGAGCAATTCCCAGCCCAGGTTCAACGTGAACTCGATGGTCCGGTCCTCATACTCCGACTGCCTGATATACTTTTCTTCAAATTCATCGGCGAATTTATAGTACAACCTGTCCATTTCGCTTAAAGCAGCTTCACCCAGGATCACCTCCAGTTCCCGCGCTTCCAGGCCGCGGGCATAAGCGGCAAAGAGCTGGTTGAAGATATCCGAATGGTCCTCTCTGGTCTTGCCTGTACCGATACCTTTATCTTTCAGCCTGGAGAGGGATTGCAGTACGTCCACAGGCGGATAAATGCCTTTTCTGTGAAGGGTCCGGCTTAATACGATCTGGCCTTCCGTGATATAACCGGTCAGGTCCGGGATCGGATGGGTCTTGTCATCCTCGGGCATGGTCAGGATAGGGATCTGGGTAATAGACCCTTTCCTTCCCTTGATCCTTCCCGCTCTTTCATATATGGAAGAGAGGTCCGTATACAGATAACCCGGATAACCTCTCCGGCCAGGGATCTCCTTCCTGGCAGCGGAAACCTCGCGCAAGGCCTCGCAGTAATTGGTCATGTCGGTCATAATGACCAGAACATGCATATTCAGATCATAAGCCAGGTACTCGGCCGTTGTCAGAGCCATGCGGGGAGTAGCGATCCTTTCAATGGCCGGGTCATCCGCCAGGTTGATGAAAAGGACCGTTCTTTCCAGAGCGCCCGTGCGCTTAAAATCCTCTATGAAATAATTAGCTTCACCGAACGTGATACCCATAGCCGCGAACACGACCGCGAACTTTTCCGAAGCACTCAACACTTTGGCCTGCCGTGCGATCTGGGCAGCCATTTGGTTGTGCGGCAGACCCGAACCGGAAAAGATAGGCAGTTTCTGGCCGCGAACGAGCGTATTAAGGCCGTCAATGGTGGCAAAACCTGTTTGTATGAACTCTTCGGGATAATCCCTAGCAAAAGGATTGATAGGCGAACCGTTGATATCCCGTTTAACCTCGGGAAGGATGGCCGGTCCCTTGTCGATGGGTTTGCCCTGGCCGTTAAAAATGCGTCCCAGGATGTCGGGAGACAAAGGGATCTCAACACCCTTTCCCAGGAAACGGATCTTGGTGGAACGCACGTTCAATCCCGTAGCTCCCTGGAAAAGCTGGATAAGGGCTTTATCCTGATTGACTTCAAGCACTTTACCGTTCCGGACTTCACCGTTGGGGAGCTCGATCTCCACAAGTTCTTCGTATTTCACGCCTTGTACGTTCTCGACCAGCATGAGGGGTCCGATGATCTCTCTGACCGTGTAATATTCTTTAAGCATGGACTCTCTCCTTTTCGAGTTCTTCAAAGCCCTTCAGGATCTCATTTTTGATATTCTCGATCTTTTTCATTTCGCTTTCCGGGATGAACTTGCTCTGGCTGATTTTTTCCCGGACCGGCATGCGGCTGATGCTGACAATACTAACACTGCTCTTCAGGGCTTTTTCCGACTGTTCATGGAAGAAAATAATAAGGTCCATAATACGGAACTGCTTCTGGAACGAGGTGAACGTGTCCACGGGGTGGAACGCGTTCTGATGCAGAAAATCCTCGCGGATCGAACGGGCTGTTTCCATGACCATCCTGTTCTCGGGCGAAAGAGCGTCCAGCCCCACAAGCCTCACGATCTCCTCAAGTTCAGCTTCTTGTTGAAGGATCTTCATGCTGAACTGGATCATGTTCTTCCACTGGTCACCGATCTCCTGTTTATAATAATCATCAAATGTATTGCCGTACAGGGTATAGCTCGTGAGCCAGTTGATGGCCGGGAAATGGCGTTTGTACGCCAGTTTATCCTCCAGGCTCCAGAATACTTTCACCACACGAAGCGTGGACTGCACGACAGGGTCGGACAGATCGCCTCCGGGAGGCGAAACAGCGCCGATGATGGAAAGCGCGCCTTCCCTGTTGTCACGGCCCATGCAGATGACCCGGCCGGCTCTTTCATAAAATTCCGCGATGCGTCGCCCCAGGTAAGCGGGATATCCTTCTTCACCGGGCATTTCCTCAAGACGGCCGGACATCTCCCTCATGGCTTCCGCCCAGCGCGATGTGGAGTCGGCCATGATAGCCACGGAATACCCCATATCCCTGAAATACTCGCCGATGGTCACACCGGTATATACCGAAGCTTCCCTGGCAGCCACGGGCATATTGGATGTATTGGCGATAAGAACGGTCCGCTTCATCAAAGGTTCGCCTGAACGCGGATCTTTTAAGTGAGGGAATTCCATTAAAACATCGGTCATTTCATTGCCGCGTTCACCGCAGCCCACATAAACGATGATCTCGGCATCCGCCCATTTGGCCAGCTGATGCTGGATAACGGTCTTTCCGCTCCCGAAAGGGCCGGGTACGCAGGCTGTCCCCCCTTTCGCAACAGGGAAGAAAGCATCAATGACCCTCTGACCCGTGATCAGAGGGATAGTGGGAGATATTTTATTTTTATAATTACGGGGTTTCCGGACAGGCCATCTTTGTTTCATGGTGAGAGGATGTTCCTTACCCTCCTTATCCGCGATAATGGCTACGATATCATTGATGGTCATTTCACCGGCCTTGATCTCCTTGAGCCGGCCGCTGATGCCGCCGGGGACCATGATCTTATGCTTCACCAGCACGGTTTCATCCACTGAACCCAGGATATCACCTTCCTGGACCTCATCACCCTGCTTTTTTTCAGGTTTGAACTTCCATAAGCGGTCCGGGTCCAGTGAATTCACCCTGATGCCGCGTGTGATGTAATCCCCGCACTTTTCCCTGATCTTGTCCAGAGGTCTCTGGATACCGTCATAGATGGATTCGATCAAGCCGGGTCCGAGTTCGACAGAAAGAGGCTCGCCGGTCGATGTGACGGGGTCACCCACTCCCAGGCCGGCTGTTTCCTCGTACACCTGGATGGAAGCCCTGTCCCCGCGGACCTCCACAATCTCGCCGATCAGTTTCTGGCCGCCTACTTCCACCACGTCATACATCTTGGCCTCGTCCATGTTCTCGGCAATGACCAGCGGTCCCGTTACTTTTATTATTTTTCCAGCGCTCATCTGATCCTCCTGTTAAAGGGTCTAAACGTCCTAAAGGCAGTAAAGGTTATGGAGCCCTACGGCCCTACGGCAGCCGTGGTTCCCCGCGTCTGCTCCGCCAATAGGTGGAGTCTGGGCGACATCCCGCCCAGAAATCCACCGTAGGTCCATGTCTTTACAGACATGGCTTTCTGCTGGCGGGATAAAGGCAAAGGTTGATAAAACCTTACTCTTCATTTCTCCTTAAAGATATCCACTCCGATGGCTTTTTCCACAAGTGTCTTCAGCTGCCTGCGGCCAATATCCCTGGACTCGATCCCGTTCAAGACAGGCATGAGCACGGGCAGCCGTTCTTTGCGTACTGTTTTCATCTCTTCGTAAATACGGGCGAATTCCTCATAATATTCTTCCGTGACAAAGACAATCTTATGCCCCTGTTCCAATATGTTCCTGATCAGATCGTTTATCTTTTTCTCCCGGGACAATTCGTCCAGGGAATAGATGTTCAATCCGGCCGCTTTAAATGCCAGTATCTCGCTTAAATTTCCTGCGATGGCGGTATCAGACATAGGTCTCCCTGATATTCTCCCTGATCCGGCCGGGTTTTATTCTCTTCCTCCGGCCTTCCACGATGATCCGGATGTTCATGTACTCATTCTCCTTTCCGGCCAGATAGGAAAAGACCGGTTCGATACCGAAACTGCAGAGTCTGGCCATCCGGATGATAGTCATCAGGTAATTATCCTTTAAAAGATGGAATAAGCCGAACTGGTTCTCTTTCCGTCCTTTCTCGATACCGGTCTTGAGAATATCGTAATAAGGCCGGGCCTTGAACGCATCCGGGATATCTTCAAGCTTTCCCGTAAAAAGCTCTTTGACCATGATCCGTTTCAGGGTGCCTTTTAAAAAAAGGGTCCTTTCCAGTTCTTCCAGGCTCCTTCCGAGCAGTTTGAACCGGATAATGTTCTCAATGTTCACAAGATCAAGATAATGACTGAAATAAAAAGAGAAGTAATCATTCTTCATCTCCTGGACCGTTAGCCAGAACAAATGCAGGTACATTCTGTCCAGGATATTTTCAACACCCGTGCTGTTCAGGTTCTTTTCCAGTTCATTAAAATAAAGGCCGATCATTTTTTTATGCCTCAGGCTGATGAGCTCGAATTTTTTATTCTCGAGGATATCCCGGATATCCTCCTGGTCAAGGGAGAAAGGATAAGCACCAAGCGGATAATCCTGGCTGATACGCCGGTCTTTCATGATCCTTAATTTCAGTCCGTTCTTCAGGTTCAAAAGATCATATTTCAGAAAAAAAGACCTGATAAAATCCGGATAAGGATCAAAAGGCCTGATGGCGTTCCTGATAAAGGAAAAGTCCTCTTTTCGTTTTTTCATGACGGAAACAGTCAGGTCAGCGCCGTACCCGCGGTCAGCGAGGGACTTCTCCAGCTGTGTCTCCGGAGCTTCGGCGAACTGATCCAGTTCAGCGCGCGTGAGCATGTTATTCTCCAGCGCTTTCAACCGCCCGTTGACATAGGCCAGGTTCACGTCATTGGAAAATCGAACAGCCAATCTTTCCTCCTAAAATAATTTTTTCACGATATCGGGTTCGATCTTTTCTCTCAACTCTTTCAGTATGGATTCCACAGAGTTATTGTACTGTACTTTTTCGGATCTCAGGATAAAACCGCCCTTGATGGGGATTGTTTCCCCGGCTATCTTCAGCTGCCCTTTCTCTCTCAGTTTCTCTTTCAGCCGGGAATTGATCTTCTCGACAAAATCAGGCGTGATCCGCTCCTTGTCTTTTTCCGTAAGAACGATCTCCTCCGTGCCGGTTTCGATGATCTCGATGATCTTATTCGCGATGAACTCCTGGTAATCCTCCCGCGGCAGGGAGAGGATGCGGTCTTCCACGATCTTGAACACGTCCGCGACCAGCTGCTGTTTCAGAGACAGGAGCTCCTTCCTCATCTCCAGATCGGCCATCTGAACCAGGCGTTTCCGGTATTCTTCCGATTCCTGGTCTATCCGGACCTTCTCCTTTTTTTCCAAATCCTGAAGTGACTGCTTGTTCTCCCTGATGATCTTGTCCGCTTCCTTCCGGGCTTCGTCCAGTATCTGCCGGGCCTCATTCTCCGCTTCCGATAATATTTTTTTTACGATATCTTCTAATGCCATTACTGTATCCTTTGCTTAAAATTTAACGGCGAACCAGACCAGGAAGAAGGAGATCAGCAGTCCGAGAACCGCGTAAAGCTCCACGAACACGCCCATAACCAGGGCTTTTCCGCCTTCGTTGGGCTGTTTGGACGTCATCTCGATCCCTGCGGCAGTCACTTTCCCCTGATGAATAGCGGAGACCAGACCCGCGATCCCGACAGGCGCGCAGGCGGCAAAAGCCACAAGCCCTTCGACCAAGGAAACATCCGGCACAGCTCCGCCGATGATTCCGAGCTTCATGATGGTAAGGAACCCGATGACAAAACCATATATCCCCTGAGTACCCGGTAAAGCCACCAGCATCAGGAATTTACCGAACTTTTTAGGATCCTCCGTCAACGCACCTGCAGCTACCTGGGCCGCGATGCCGATCCCGATAGCTGATCCGATACCGGACATAACAACAGCCGTAAAGATACCCATGCCTGTAATGAACAATCCTAATGACATATATCTTCCTCCTTTAAATTTAAAAATCTTTCTTTTGCACCATTATTTATTTAACATGCACATAATCAAGCTTCTCCTGAAATGGTGAAAATTCCGTTCCGCCGGCAGTGTAAAATTTCGTAAAATATTCCACAAACTGAAGGCGGGTGGTATGAATGAATCCGCCCAGGGAATTGATAAGGATATCAAAGATATGTGCGAACACCAGACCACCGGCCATCACGATAATCCCCAAAGGTACACCGACCAGAGGTATCTTGACGAAAAGGGAATAAACAATACCCATGATGATGTTAATAACCATGGCAATGACACTGGTGGAAAGGGCCAGGGCGAAAAGCCGGGCATGGGAGACCACATCCCCGAACAATCCGGTGATTCCGTAAAAACTGTATATACCGCTGAATATGCGGATAAGAATATTCCTGCTGTTAGAAGTAAAAAAAACAATAAGTGCCGATCCTAAAAGCGGGATCGACCAGAGCCATTTCTGTTTCAGGGTCAGGCACAGGACAAGGCCTAAGATGACCATAAGCCAGGAGAAAGAGTCCACGACAGCCCCCCTGTAATTCCTGTCCCTCAATTGCAGGATGAAACGGATAATAATACCGGTGGTGATCTGGACCAGCCCAAGGCCCATGACCAGCACGAACAAACGGAGCGGATATTTCAGCGGATCGAGTAAAGCCATTTTCTCCTTTGCCGCCCGGAGCCAGTTCAGGGACGGAGGAAGGGCATCGAATTGTATCCCGAAAAAACCTCCGGCCAGGATGCCGATAATGATAGTGACGAAACCGCAGATCGCGATAACACCCATCAGCTGTTTCGTTCCACGGGAGATATATTTCTTCCTCAGGAACACAAAACTGGCCAGCATCAGAACCAGGCCATAACCCGCGTCCGTAATGCAGATGGCAAAATACAGGATAAAGAACGGCATAAATAAAGGAGTGGGATCAATATCTGCCCGGGAAGGCAGGCCGAAAAGTTTTGTCACCATCTCGAACGGGGAAACCAGTCCGGGATTATCAAGCGCTACCGGAGGCTCCTCACCTTTTTCCGGAAGACCGGAGACCAGATGAATGACCTGGTACTGGTCCCTGATGGCTTCCAGCTTCTTTAAATCTTTCTTCATGATCCAGCCGCTGATCCAGAACGTTTTTTCCGTGCCCAGAAAAAGCTTCTTGATCTCCTCCTTCTGATAAACAGACTTCCAGTAATCAAGGCAGATAAGCATGTCCCTGTATTCCCGGGTCAGGCTTCTCATCTCTTCCTTTATCTCTTTCAATTCCTCATCGGTCCCTGCGGCTTTTTCAGAATACTGTTGAATGGTCCTGGCTACGGTACCGTTCACATCGCTGAAATCCATTAAAGGGATGTTCAGGTTCTTGAAATTCTCCATAACCCGGTCCCGGACTTCCGGCGTAAAGATCACGGAAAAATAATGCCGTTCCCCGGTACTGTGGATGAGGTTAAATTCCGCCAGGGGCGTATCTTTCAATTTACGCTTTAATTCCGTCAATGCCCGGAGATCGACCGAGCCGAACACAACGGTCACTTTTTTCAGGCCGGAAAAGAGCTCGGACAGGTCCAGTTTAACCGTCTTCCAGGCCTGGTAACTGTCGATCTTCGTCAGCAGGCTGTTCCGGGCCGTTTCCAGTTCCGTTATCTTTTCCGCGATCTTTTTTACCCTGTCCGGAATATTATAACGGAAAGAGCTGGCTGTCTTTTTATATTCCTCGCTGGTCAGTTCCGGCCTCTGCTGGATGAAGAACATTTCTTTCTTGTTCAGATAAGGCTGAAGGATCTTCATAGCCGCGTTCAGTCCCTGGATGATCTTTTCTATCTCCTGAAGCCGGGACTGGAGCCGGACAAGTTCACCGGGCACCTTATCCTCCGTATTCTTCCCATTCTTCCCTTCTTTCCGGATTTCCGTGATTTCCAGGAGCCCTGATCTGTGCAGGTCATCAACAAGACGGTTCTTAATATCGGTATAGCCCAGAATAGAGATTTTTAACATTGAAGCAACAGCCATAAACCATCCTAAATCAAGAGGAGCTGTTCATAGATATATTGCGAGACTTCATCGAACTTTTTTAACGCCTTGTTCTTGATCTGCTTCTTCAGTTCCTCGTTGGTCAGCTTTAATTCCTGTATCTTCTGCTCAGCTTGGATCTCGGCATCATTATTCTTTTTATCCGTATAATCCTGCATCTTGATCTTGATCTCCCGATCCATCCTCAGGGCAGAATCCTGGTTCTTTTTAACCAGATTTTTGGCCTCAGCCCTGGCCTTTTCCACTATTTCCCTGGCCCTCTCTTCAGTTTCCTGGATATGTTTTATATTCTCGATAAACATGAAGGATTCTCCTGAATTTAATAGAATTTCAGTATATTGATAATTATTCTCAAGTCAACAAAAAAAGCAGTTATTCATCTGGTTAGATGCGGGGTATGATCCGGCTAAGGATTGTTCACTTTTCTGATCAAAAATCGTGTTAATGCAGCCTGTATAGTCTAAAAGTAAATAAAAAAAGTTATACAGGTTTAAAAGGGAGTAAAGGCTTGAAAGGTAAAAATTCCTGCCCTTTATAACCTTTATTGCCCATACAGCCTTTAAAACCTTTTTTATGTTTGACTTTGTATTTGTAATTTTTATTATCTACGTATATTAAACAACCGAGGGAAAAATCATGAAATTCATTATCTGGATGATCCTGGGGATACTTTTTTTCATAATCGAGATATTGACCCCGGGCATATTCTTCTTCACCTCCCTGAGCATCGGTTTTTTCATGGCCGGGTTCTCCACATTCCTTTTCACGAACATTTATCTCCAGTGGACGGTCTTCCTTATTTTCTCCATCCTGTCCATACTCATCATAAAGTTTATCATGCGGAAGAACGGGGGAAAGCCTGTCCGGCTTGCCAATGTTGACGGATTGAAAGGAAGGACAGCGGTTGTGATCATGAGCATCCAGCCTTCCCTGAACCAGGGCCTGGTCAAGGTAGATGGCGAAGAATGGCGGGCTGTGGCAGAGGAAGAGGTCAAAAAAGGGGAGCAGGTCCGGATACAGGAGATCGAAGGTAATCATTTGATAGTAAAGAAAATATCATAGGAGGCTCAACATGGAAACATTGCAGGTCTTTTTAATCTTACTGATAGGTGTCTTCGGCATCATCTTCCTTAAATCAACAATTTATACCATCCGTCCTTTTCAGAAAGGAGTGGTAGAGCGCTTTGGTAAATTTCATAATATCAAGGAACCGGGGCTCAGGCTTATCTTCCCTTTTATCGATATACTGAAAAAAGTGGATATGCGTGAACAGGTCATTGATGTGCCTCCCCAGGAGGTCATTACCAAGGATAACGTGGGCGTCACGGTGGATGCAGTCATTTATTTCAAAATCACGGACCCGTTCAAGGTCATGTATAATATCCAGAATTTCCAGTATGCTGCTTTAAAACTGGCCCAGACCAACCTGAGGAATGAGGTCGGCAACATGGACCTGGACCAAACCCTTACCTCCAGGGAAAAGATCAACACACAGCTCAGGCTGATCCTGGACGAAGCTACGGATACATGGGGCGTGAAAGTAACACGCGTGGAAATACAGCGTATCGAGCCGCCTCAAGACATTACCACAGCTATGTCCAGGCAGATGAAGGCAGAGAGGGACAAGAGGGCCATTATCCTGGAATCAGAGGGTGTGAAGCAGGCAGCCATTCTCAAGGCCGAAGGCGAGAAACAGTCCCAGATATTGAAAGCTGAAGGCATCAAGCAGTCGAAGATCCTTGTAGCCCTTGGCGAATCCGAAGCTGTCCAGACCGTATACGGCGCCATCCATAAAGGGAATCCGACCAAGGACCTGATCGCCATCAAGTACCTGGAAGCCCTGGAAAAAATAGCCAATGGTTCGTCCACTAAGGTGTTCCTGCCCCTGGAAACGAGCGGGATACTCGGAAGTATCTCCGGAATCAAGGAGATCTTCGAGAAGGATAAAAAGACCGAACCGAAAGAGTAACATCCTTCCCGGCCTGAAAACGACAGGCAGTCTGAAAAATCTTACATTCATTCTTGATTCATGCCCTGCCGGAGGGTTTCCTGTTACGCATATGGCCCGGACAAATATGCTTTCCTAAAAAACAGTTTATATCGTGCCTATGAAGGGAGGAGTAAAAAACCATGCCATTAATAAAAATTGAAATGCTCAAAGGAAAACCAGCTGAGTATAAAAGGATACTGCTGGATGAAGTGCACAAGGCCCTTGTTGAATCCATCAAGATACCGGACCATGACCGGAACCAGAGGATCATTGAATTCGAAGAAGCGAATTTTGAGGTTTCGTCCGGTAAGACCAGGGATGCCGTGTATATCGAGATCACGCTCTTTGAAGGAAGGACTCTGGAAGCGAAAAAAACGCTTTACCAGAACATCGTAAAAAGACTTGAAAAAGAACTGATGATCAAACCGGATG
>JAQTRT010000281.1 GCA_028711675.1 bacterium
AGGTATTTAGCCCTTTTCTTTTCGGAGAGTTTCTCCAGCCCGGGTTCAGACTGCTCTGCTTTCTCCTCTTTTTTATACTGCTCATATTCCAGGGCATCCGCTGCAAGAGCCTTATCTCTCTCTTCCTCCAGTTTCTTTCTCCGTCTCATGAGATAATTGTTCATGTACAGGCTGAAGGAAAAAATAAACACGCCCAGGCTGACGGCAATCCCGATCTTAAACCATATCATCATCCGTTACCTCTGAATTCCTTGTCTCTGTTCGTGTCCCCTCCCGGATGAAACAGGATATCGATCCGGCGTTCCTGACGCATGATGACCAGGACAAGGAAAACGGCCACCAGATAAAGGACGGTCGCAGACACGATCACTTCCCTGTTCTTCACGAAATCAGCCCACAGGAGGGAATACCGGGCAAGCGCCGGGGAGGCGATACAACCTGTCGCCAGGCGGACATAGTTACTGCTCCGGATTACCCGTATTCCGGTCAGTGCCCAGTCAAGGAAAACCGGCAGGAACAGGAATAAAATAAGGCTCTTTTCAAAAGCCGGGGAGAGCCGGACAGGAAACCGTATAAAGAAAAAGAGCCAGAACAGGACCGGAAGATACAATCCCAGGCACCGGCTGCAGATGCTCACATCCCTGTGAAAAAAACGCAGGGAAAAACAATGGTCCGGGGAACTGTGATGACACAGGATCCTGTTCAGCATACGGTCTCCCTTCTCTCCTCCTTATTCAACGATCTCTTCACCAAAAAAATTAACAAAGGATGGCGTCAGGAAAATGACCAGTTCGGTCTTGTAGATCACTTTTTGCCGGGAAGAAAAAAGCAATCCCAGCAAAGGGATATATCCTAAAATCGGTACTTTATCTTCCAGTATGCTCTCCTCTTCGGTCAGAAGCCCGCCGATCACGATGGTCCTGCCCAGTTTGATGTCGATCTGGGTTTCGATCTTTCGGTCGCGTATGGCCGGGACAGTCCCGTTAGCCGTTGTCACGCCGTTCTTCCAGTCCAGGGTCGAAACCTCGATCTCCACCTTGGTCTTTATCAGATTGCTCTTGCGGTCCCCGTAAGGCAGGACCTTTAAATTCACGCCGTATGATTTCTCATCAATTGATACATTGTTCATATCCTTGCCCACAGGCACCAGGATCCTGCCGCCGGAATGGAATGAGGCCGATTCTCCGTTGATAACGATGATATTAGGCCGGGCCACGACCTTGGCCTTCCCTTCCTGGACCATGAAATCAAGGATGGCATCCACTTTAGTGGCCCTGGTCATCTGCCCGATCTGGTATAAGCCTTTGATGGACCCTTCCACGAACTCGAACTTCTTCTGCCAGTTGACTCCCAGGGACGAATCGCTGCTCTCGCCTATCTCGACAACGCGGGCATTGATCTTGATCATCTGGAACGGCAGTTTGACGAAATTCATGATCTTATCCCCGTATCTCTTCAGCACGTTGTCCACGATCGTGACATCCTTCTGGTCCGTGACCTCGCCGTCCAGGACCACTTTCCCGGCCTTGATGGACAGGGTGACACCCTTGACACCCTGCAGCAGAGAGCTGAGCTCCTGCCTGACGACATCCGCATTCACGGAAGAGACGATGATCTTCTTGGTGAGCGTCGTGGCGCTCGTCCATATGATGAGGCTGGTGCTCCCCTCCTGTTTCCCGTTAACCAGGATCTCGGTATTGGACAGTACTTTAACGTCAGCTACTTTAGGATCGCCAATGGATACTTTTTTTATAACTTCACCGGAACGGATGGTCTTCGATTCACCCGCTGCGATGTTGATCTCATCGAACTGGGCGTAACTTTTCTGGTAAAAAAGGAAAAGGAGCATGAGGGACAGGACGATCTGAATATGTTTCATGGCATGATACCTCGTTTATTTTATTACTTCAGAAATTCATCGATCTTATCTATGCCTTTATAAACCTTCACGCTTTCAATGGGTTTCACCTTTATATCGAGCAGATTGTACTGGTCGATGTAATTGATCCTTTCCATGTTAAAATCGGACATGTTCCTCAGCGCCAGGTTGAAGACGCATTTATCCTTGGCGTAAGCGATCTTCAGGGCTTGTTCCGGAGTAACGGCAACCGTGATGGCTCCTCCGCCGGCCGCTTCTTCCGTTATACTCTCAATAAAAGAAGATTTCTTCGTCTTTCTCTGGATCTCGCCGATGATCTTGTTCCTGACGGACAGGACCAGCAGGTTCTGAAGCACGTAAACCGATTTATCGCCGAACGTGCCGATCAGGTCAATGCGGTTACCGGGTTTGATCAGGCCCGACGAAGTCATGCTCTCCTCCACAGGAAGGCTTACAGCCCTCTGGCCCATGGGCACCACGACAGAGAGACCGGTCTCCATGCTGGGCAGCATGAATTTTGTGGACAGGAGGACTTCTCCTTCCATGACAGGAACCACTGTGATAAATTTCGGATTACCGGCTTTATCCACCAGTTCTTTGGGGCTTGTTATGCTTCCCGGCTGCAGATACTTGGAAGGGATCTGGGATACCTTGATCATATCCAGGGAAAGGAGGGAATAACCCGGGATATACCGCTTGGCCACGACCACGCTTTTCAGGTCCGAATCAAGGGCGGACCGCTCCTCTACGCCGGTGATATAGCTCATGACCAGGAATATACCGAGCAGGGCTGATATGATCGCAAGGAGTATGGCTGTCTTACTTTTCATACAAGGTCCTCCTACAGTTTAAAGAGAGCAATATAAAACACGGATTCACATATATCAAATCAATATTATGTATCTCCGGTCCACCGGATCTATTTTATCTGTATATGACTGACCCATAAACAGAGAAGGGATCCCATGCTGATGGCATAAGCGTAAGGGACGGTAAAACTGTCCCCGGGTGTCAGGGGCTCCGGCACCAGGCGCATCTTCGGGATCAGGAATAAAAAAAAGCGCAGCACGTTCTTCATGCTCGGGAGGAATACCCTGTTCCTGATCATGACGATTACGGCCATCACACCTCCCATAATAGCGGAATATAATATGAAATCAAATATTAATTTCATTCCTACTATGGAACCGACAGCCATCATGAGTTTCACGTCACCCGCGCCGAAACCGGCCCAGATATAAAGGGCGAGAAAGATAAAGGAGGCCAGGATGAATCCCAGACCGGAATCGAGCAGTCCGTAAGGACCGTTATAATAAAGACCCAGCAGGAGTCCCATGATGATCCCGGGGAATGTCACAATATTATATACTTTTTTCCTGAGGAGATCAGTGATCCCGGAGACAAGCAAAACGATCATCAGCAGTATGATCTTTCCTGGTTCCATCAGGGATAATATAGCAAACCATATTATTCTTTCAAATAAAAATTATTTCTTCAGAAGATAAGACAAAGTCAAGATTTATAGCGGCGCACCTTCAGGAAATCAATTCCCTAAAAAAACAGATGCGGCCGTCCTTCCTTACAGGAAAGATGACCGCATTACAGTTTTACAGCATAATATTATACGAAAAGGTTTAAATTAAGGCTATCAGTCATCAAGTGTCGAACCGGCTTCGGTTTCGAGCTTGCCAGCCGCTCTTTTGAACATGCTGCTGATCTGGCTGCCGAAGATCTTAATGCTTGCGATAGCCACGATAGCGATCAAGGCCACAATAAGGATATACTCGGTCATGCCCTGGCCTGATTCATCGTTTAAAAATCTCTTTATCATATTTTCCTCCTGCAAAAATTAATTTCTTTATAATAATATTATACTCTTATTTAATCCGTTGTCAAGTTTATTCATGCCGTTTCCAGGGGCTTTCAGGGGATCAGAATCTCGTTTTCTCTGTTCTGTATGACCCGCCTGTTCTGAATGACGCTTTTATACTTTTTCATGATGGCCAGCGCTTCCTG
>JAQTRT010000282.1 GCA_028711675.1 bacterium
TATTAACCACACCCACCATCACACCTTTTGTCCGTCTGCTGATATTAACCGTACCGACAAGAGGGCCTCTGGTCCCTTTTGCAATGTTCACAACGCCCACCATGGGGCCGGCCAGAAAACCCGCGATATTGACCACACCCACATCCGCGCCGTTCAGGCTGCGGGAAATGTTCACGATGCCCACCTGCGAGCCTTTCGGCTTTTTCTTCTCCCCTTTCACGGCTTCCTGTGCTGAACCGCTGCAGATATTGACAGTTCCTATCTGCGCGCCCCGGATTGTCCCTTTCACGTAATTCAGGCCGTAGGTAAACTGGGCTCCCCTGACCTGTCCCCGCACATAGTTCACGCACAAGCCGCACTGGAAACCCCTCATCTCCTCCTCGACCACATCGCCACCAAAAGAGAATCCGAATCCCTTCAGCCTCGTGCATTTGCCGTACACAAGATAGACATGATTACGGGTGATAAGCTTCATCGCGGGATCATAGGCCGGAAGGGAAAGCTCCGGAATGATCGCCACGACCCATTTCTTTGTGACATATTCCTCTCCGGCAGGAGTACTATCCCGGTCAACAGGGCGGTTGCCCCGGGCCAGTGTCAATTCCTTCTTCTCCTGCCTTAATCCGGTCTCATCCAGCTGGATAAAACTGCCTTTGACCAGGTTGACCCGTCCCGTAAAGTAATTATCATTTTTCAATAATGAGACCTGGTACGTTCCGGCGGACAGCCCGATATCAAGAGGATAACCCTGTTTCTTGTTCACTTCAGCCACAAGCTGGTTATCCTTGTCTCGGATGAAGTACCGGCCAAACATGTTCCTGGTCAGGATAAGTCCGCTTGAATTCTCCCTGATATCCGTCAGCACCACGTCTCCCGTGCCTGTCATCTGGATGTCGTAGTTGGGATGCTGGGGGCCGCTTACGGTCTTCTCGGTCCCGGACAGTGTTTCCTGGTAAGCGAACTGATAGACCTCGTTCAGCGTGATGCGGCCGTCACACGTGGAATCAGCCGCGCCGCGCAGACCGGAAACGATATAATGCGTGAAGAAGGAACCGCCGATGTTATCCGACTCCTGGGAAACCTCATCGGCTGAACTGGATGTCATGATGGCGTAACCTTTAATGTTCATCGAACTGTGCAAAAGAAACGGCGGCTGCTTGGTCCCGCCTTTAACGCGGGTCAGGGCGCCGGAAGAACATGAATCCAGGATCATGATGTGCATGTCAGCCGGGATCTGTTTGATGACCTCGCGCAGTTCCCTGTAAGTGTATCTTTCGCTGGCCAGGAGGATGCCTTCCTCATCCGAATGGCCGGAATAATAAAAAATGAATTCAACGCGGCCGTAATCATCCTTCACGGTTTCAGCCCTGGTCCGCAGGGCCTGCAGGCCGGCCATCAGTTTCTCTTTTGTAGGTTCGACCAGAAGGATCCGGTTGTTCTCCGGAACGCCTCCCATCTCCCGCAGGACACGGTCGATGGACCTGGCATCGCTTACGGCGTAACGGAGGACCTTCCGGTCCGGGCCTCCGTTATTGGCGCCTGCCAGAAGAACGAACCGGCACACTTCGTTCTTCTTATCGGCCCACAGGAACGGTGCGCAGGACACCAGGTAAATGATGATAAAAAACCACAGTCTCATGGATCATCCCTTCCTCAGGGTAAAGGCCCTGATCCGATAAGGTTTAAAAAGGTCCCTGCTCTTTTCAACGGCCTTGTCCGGCTCCTGCCTGAGAGAACCGGCCTTTTTTAACACTTCCTTTACGGAAAGGTCCTGTTGGGACGTGATAAAAAAGAACACTTCAAACCGGGGAGCATCGTCCAGCCGGTAGGATTCCTTTAACAGCGTGATCCTGGACTTGACGAGCTCGGATGATCCTTTCACTCCGTACGGATAATGAAGAGTAAGGTTTCCCCGTCCGTCAAGGGAAAAGATAACGCCATGGCCATCCTCTTCCGAAAGATAAGCGAGCTGGAGCACATCACCTTTCCGGACCAGGTCGTTATTCTTTAAGATTTCGCTTTTATTCCCTTTCTGACGGAAGATACAGAGCTTGTCAGAACCTTTTATCGTAGTCTTTATACTGGCGCAGAAATACTCCCGGTACAGGGCTGGTCCGGCCAGGACCAGGATAAGGATACAGACCGCGGCCGGGGCAAGATATCTCAGCAAAGGCATCCAGACCAAAGGCCATCC
The DNA here is from genome assembly GCA_028711675.1 of bacterium. Lineage (GTDB taxonomy): Bacteria > Spirochaetota > JAHITG01 > JAHITG01 > JAHITG01 > JAQTRT01. The sequence goes on from JAQTRT010000282.1 coordinate 2,195, forward strand.
TGTTCCATGCGGTTCCGTGGCTTCTTCCTTAAAGCTCTTCTCATATCTGGCTTTTATCTTTTCCGCCATCTGCCCGGACGGATACTCCAGCCGGATGGTTTTATCGGAGTTATTCAATAAATGCAGTCTCTTCTGCAGATCCGGGTCTGTCCGGAGCCGGTCTTCGATGAGACGTTTCTCCCGGCCGGACACCTCGCCGCAAATAAACCTTTCCAGCAGCAGGTCCGGTATTATATTATTTTTCATGATAACGCTCCTTAAAGAGAACGGCTTTTTGGGCCAGGACTCTCAGCCGTTTCCGGACCCCTGAAACCGAGAGCCCGGCCTCCCTGGCTGTCTCCTCCAGGGTCAAACCGTCCACAAAATGAAGATACGCGATCACCCTGGTGGATTCCTTCTCCCGGCTGAATATCCTGTCCAGGATATCACGCGCCTCTGTCCTGGATTCAAAATCATCCAGCTGAGCCAGCGAATTGACCAGTTCATCGTTCCCTGATACAGGGTGGCGCTTCTCGTACCGGATCACGTTCAGACAGATATTTGTGGCTATCCGGTAAAGGAGGCTCGACAGGAACTGATTCTTCAGCCTCTCTTTGTTCCTCAACAGCTGCACAAAAACATCCTGCATGGCATCCAGGGCCTTTTCTTCGTTCCCCAGTATCTGCCGGCACCGGCGCAGGACCATAGGCCCGTACCGTTTGTACACATCTTCAACATTAATGTTCAAGAGCTCCTCTCTTCGTCCTATACGATGTAACACCTCAGAGCGGAAAAAGTGTCACCGCACAGGAGATCATGGAATGTATTTAAATTTATCGGGATAAAATATATTGTCAATGGGAATGAACAGAGTCTATGGAGCCCTACGGCAGCCGTGGTTCCGCGACTGCTCCGCCAACAGGCGGAGTCCGGGCGACATCCCGCCCGGAAATCCACCGTAGGTCCATGTCTTTACAGACATGGCTTTCTGCTGGCGGGATAAAGGGGTAATTTCCAGGACAAATGAAGATAGGGATTGGAGGAAAAACAAACAATCCCTATCCGAATAACATCTCAGTCGGAGCTGATCTCCAGAATGCGGTAGTCTATCAGTTTATCCTTTTCGTCCATGAGACGCAGGCTGTACTTGCCGGCGCCTATCTCCTTGAGCCGGATAAGATATACATTATTTCCCGGGTAGATCTTCATTTCTTTCCTGAAAATGGGCATGTCCGAGATGTCATCGGTCAGATTATGCAGGAGGAAAAAGGCCTCTACGGTCTTTTTTTTATTCGATTTCAGATTGATCACAAGCGTGTTTTCCATTTTTTTCAGAAGATACCTGCTGTTGTTGTCGATCCTGACCTCCAGGTCCTTCCCGCAGCCGGAAAGGAGGAGAAGAAGGCCGAAGGCCATGATTTTATTTCTTCGAATGAACATACTGGTCATAGGTAAGCACCGGCTGACGGGCAGCCGTCACTTCATCCAGACGTTTGATCCTGGTGGTATGCGGAGCGTTCTTGACCAGGTCCGGCGTGTTCCTGGCCTCTTCCACGATCCGGGCAATGTCTTCCCTGAACCTGTCCAGGACCTGTTTTGATTCCGTTTCCGTGGGCTCGATCATGATCGCTTCCGGCACAATAAGGGGGAAATAGATTGTAGGCGGATGATACCCGTAATCAATGATCCTTTTAGCGATATCCAGGGTATGCACCCCG
>JAQTRT010000033.1 GCA_028711675.1 bacterium
CCTGACGCTGAAGCAGGATGTACTTTTCATCGAGATAAAGGATAAAAAGGACGAGCAAGAGGCGAGCCGTTTGAGTAAAAGCAGGTTCGTCATCGTAAAAACAACGGACTGGACCGTCATCCCTCTGGAAAACATGGTGGCTGGCGGAGGCAATATCATCGCCCAGGTCCGGAACGAAAAAGAAGCCCGGACCGCGCTTCAAGTCCTGGAAAAAGGCGTGAGCGGTGTTTTCATCATCGAACCGGACCCCCTGAAATTAAAAAGGATTCTGAAGAGCATCCATGATATTTCCAGCGGTCAATACAGACTGGAAGAGATGATCGTAAAGAACGTCAAGCAGCTGGGTATGAGCGACAGGGTCTGCATTGACACCACTACCAACATGAAACAGGGTGAAGGCATGCTAACCGGTAATTCCTCGGCCTGCATGTTCCTTGTCCATTCCGAAAGCCTGGAAAATCCTTATGTGGCTGCCCGACCTTTCCGCGTAAACGCCGGCGCGGTCCACGCATATGTCCTGACCCCGGACAATAAAACCAAATATCTTTCCGAGCTGAAGAGCGGAGACCCTGTCCTCCTGGTTAACCATAAAGGCGAATCGCAGGTCAGCTACGTAGGCCGGATCAAGATCGAAAAAAGGCCTATGTTGCTGATAGAAGCCAGGTACAGGACCAAAGATTATTCTGTTGTACTCCAGAACGCCGAGACCATCAGGCTTACCCAGAAGAACGGACGGCCGATCTCCGTGGTTCAACTGAAAAAAGGGGATAAAGTTCTTGCCTATATTGAGGAACAAGGACGCCATTTTGGACTCAAAATTAGTGAGACAATTACCGAAAAGTAATATAGGAGGCTGAAAAGCTGGTTCCGGCAAAACGGACCAGAAAGCCGAATATTTACGAATACCATTGAATCGGTAAAAAAATGGCGCGAAATTTGATTTTTTCACTAAAACAAGTATAATATATACTATGGTAAAAAGAATAATATTCACTATTTTCAAATATTTTGTGTACCTCGTCCTGCTGCTGTCACTCACCGCCGTCCTGGCAAAAACAGGAAATATGCCGGCTGCCATGCCCCGGGAATACGTAAAGAAGATCATTGAATACACGGACCTGACCCTTATTAAATTAAAGATCATCAGGGATGAGAAGATCATCAGTAAATATTATTCCCGGAAAGCCCTGACCGGCGCGAACCAGCTGCCTCTTGAGGCCCAGTATAAAATCAATCTCCTGGATAAGATAAAAAATTTTCTTTTTCTGAACAATTATGAAATAGATATCCTGACCGAACTGAATGAAATGGCAAAGGGGCTTAATCAGTTCACCGTCAACCAGAAGGAAAAGCTGAACAGCCTCATCAACAGCACATATGTCATGAACTATATCCAGGAGACCGAGGTAGGGATCAAGAACAGCGGTAATACGCTGGCCCTGCTGTACAATATCATCGTGCCTGTCAAGGAGATCAGGCAGATGTATATCCTGGATAATAACGGCAGACAGATCTATCAGTATATCACAGAGGAGACTTCTTCCCTGGACTTCAATAAATTAAAATCACAATACAGCGAAGGGATGGGAATGGTCACCTACAACCAGGATAATAAAACCTATCTCCTGGTCCGGCTGAAGAACAGCAAGGCCTCCTTTTATTTTATCCTGTCCCCGGACTATCTGTACCTGTACCTGTCGGAACTAAATTTAAAGAATAAATTTTTCATCCTTGACCAGACTTATTCCATCCTGTATTCCAACATGCGGGACCCGCTGATGGTAAGCCTGGTGCGCGAGCATCTGAAGAGCCGTGAGCTTCGCTACCATGAAACGGATTATAAAATCAGGATGCTGAAACTGTCGCAGGTGGAACTCTCCATCGGCCTGACTTATAAAAGTTATCCTGCTTGGAAGGTCCTGATGAACATTCTGAAATCCATCCTGGTCCTGGCTGCTGTCTGGATCCTTTTCATCAGCCTGAAACTCATTACGGAAAAGGTCAAGACATGGGCGCTGAAGAAAAAACCGTCCCAGCTGGACCTTATCACAGGGGCCATGCTGGAAGTGGCCAAGAGCGTAAAATCCTCCGCCAGTCTTTACCAGCATCAGGCGGGTATCTCTGCCAGCGTGAACATTAACCCTGAGGACATGGAAAAAGCGGTCGAGAACGTGATCTCCAAATATCTCTCAGCTGAACAGGAGCAGGGAACAGCTGAAAAGAACGTTAAAAAGAAGGACCTGACCGAATGGAAATTTATCGAACCATATTAATCATCCTTATTCTTCTTCAAAGCACGCTGGCTGCGGAGAATTATTACGGCTATACCCTGCCTTATTATGACCGGGGGATCGGAGGCACGCCATCGGGCCTGGGAGGCGCATTTGTCTCTGTGGCCGATGACGGAAACCTGTGCTTTTACAATCCTGCGGGAGTGGTAAGCGTCCCGAAACGCCTGGTGACCCTGAACTACCAGAGCAGTTTCATCGGCGGCGAGAACCTGCTTTACCTGAGTTATATCCACAATATCAATACCAGGCACGGCCTGGGTTTTTATTTTATCTGGTCCGGACTCGGTAATCTTCAGATCATCGATGAGGACCAGAACACGCTCAACACATACAATGTATCCCATTATCAACTTGGTATCAGCTACGGCAACAAAGTCCTGGAATTCCTGGATATCGGCATCACGGCAAAGCTTTTTTATTATAATATATGGCAATACTCCTCCAACAGCATGGACGCGGACCTGGGATTAAAAATGAAGATAGTACGGAACCTGTCATACGGCCTCCTTTTCCAGAACTTTTTACCTCTTCAGTTCAAGCTCAGGAACAAGGACGAAGATTTTCCCCTGAGCCTGCGGACAGGCCTGAGTTATACCTTCAACCGTTTCCTCATTACCTATGAAATAGACAAGATCATGATAGCTGACGGCTTCAGTACAACTCCCCTGAACCATCATTTCGGCGTACGTTATAATATCATCAAGAACCTGATCCTGAACCTGGGCACAGACATCCGGAATATTTATTTCGGGCTGAACCTGAAACTGGAACAGCTCGAATTCTTCTCCGGCACGGTCCGGAACCAGAATGCAGGTAACCTCAATTTCAGCATTTCTTACGAGTTCAGGAAAAGCCAGTCCGCGGAATATGAAATGGAGGAATTCTATCAGGGCATCGTAGCCTATCAGAACAAGGATTACCGGACCTCCATCAAATATTTTCAAAAAGTCCTGGAAAAAAGGAACGACCCTACAGCCGAATTCTATCTCCGGAACAGCGAAGCTTACCTGGAATCCGAGGAATGGATGTCCGAAGAGGAAAAGGTCCTCGTTGGGATGAAACTGGAACTGGCCAAGAAGAACGTATCCAACCAGGAATACGGAAAGGCCATTACTACCCTGAGGGACATCCTGAACATCAATCCGGATAACGAGGAAGCCAACGACATCATGGCCCGGATCAAAAAACAGGTTTCGGCTGACGTGGAAAAATTCTATCAACAGGCAGAAAGCCTCTTTAAACAGAATAAATTCGAGGAATCCCTGACACAGTGCAACGTGGCCCTCAACCTGGACCCTGAACACAAGCCGGCCATGGAACTGAAAAAAGAGAATGAAACCATCTTAAGCGAAACCATCGGGAAGGAAAAACTGGCCCAGCAGAAAAAAGATGAAGCGGAGACCCTCTTTAACGCAGGCCTGGAAAGTTTCAAGAACAGGAACTGGGCTGAAGCTATCAACAATTTCTCTAAATCCCATCAGATCATCCCCAATCCGGAAGTAAAAGAGTACCTGGAGAAAGCCAAGAACCAGCTGAACCTGGCCAAACTGGACGAAAAAAACCGTAAAGAAGCGGAAGTCCATCTGAAACTGGGATCAGACCTCCTGCAGCAGAAGAAGATCAAAGACGCTATCAAGGAATTCGAGACAGCGGTCAACCTGAACCCTAATAATGAAGAAGCCCAGAATTTATTGAATAATTCAAGGGCACAATACGAGGATATCATCAACATCCCCCTGGAAAAAGGAAAGACCGCTCTGCGGGAAGGCAAATTAAGCGAGGCCATCCTGAACTTCAGTGAAGTCCTGAAAATCGATCCGAAGAACGAAATCGCCAGGCAGTTCCTGGATAAATCCAAATCCCTGGTGCAGGACACCATCAAACTGAACCTGAAACTGGGGACACAGGAGTATAAGAACGGGAATTTTCCCAAGTCCCTTGAACATTACCGCGAGGTCTTGAAACTGGAGAAAACGAATAAGGACGCCCAGGAAGGTGCGAATAATGCGCTCCAGAAACTGGATACCCTCATTAAAGAACATTTTAATGCCGGTGTTGACCATTACAACAATAAAAAGTATCAGCTGGCCCTCAACGAATTCGAGACTACGCTGAAACTGGACAGCGAATACCTGCCGGCCCGGGAATGGCTGGATAAGACCAAGCAGATATACGAACAGAACAAGATCTCTATCACCATTGATGATTACCTGCAGAACGGCACGGACCAGTTCCAGAACAAGAATTTCATCCAGGCCAGGAATTACTTTTCCAAAGTACTGGAACTGGACAAGAACAACGCCAAGGCCAGGGAATACATCCAGCGCTGCGACATAGAAATAGCGAAAATGAGCAAGCAGGAAACCATCGCCAAGATCATCACAGACGGCCTTATCTTCTACCGCCGGAGAAAGTTCAATGAAGCCATCGATACCTGGCAGAAAGCCAAGCAAAGCGATCCGGAGAACAAGATCATCGATGAATACATAGAATTTGCCAAGAAAGCCAAGGACGAAAGCCTGAACAAATACTACAATGACGGGGAAAAATTCCTGAATGAAGGGAACCTGTCCAAGGCCAAGGAAAATTTCGATAAAGCCCTCCAGGCTAATCCCAACCACTCCAAGGCCAAACAGAAACTGGCTGAAGTGAAGAGCGCTATATTCGAAAAAATCAGCCTTTCCAAAAAAGAAGGCCTCAGCGCATTCCGGAACGGTGAATACGACAAAGCCATCGAGGAGTTTAAGACCGTCCTGACCTTTGATCCGGAGAACGATGAAGTGAGTGATTACCTTCAGACATCCCAGAAAATAAACAATTACCTGGAGACCAGCAAACAGCTCATCAGCGAAAAAAAATACGCCGAGGCCATTGAAAAAATCAACATTATTCAGGGATACAACAAGAACGATAAAAATGCCGAGATCCTGAAAAAGCAGGCGCTCCTGGAAGGACAAAAAATGGCCTCCCAGTGGTTCAATGATGCCCTTGACTATTACAAGAACAGGGATATCAAAAAAGCATATGACCGCTTCTCCAGCGTTGTCCAAACCACCAAGCCCGAGGATTCCACGCACATGGAAGCCCAGAAGATGGTGGAAAAGCTGGAAAAAGAGATCGATACTTCGGTCCAGCAGTCCTATTCCTCGGGACTGGCTTATTATGAACAGGGCGATTACAAAAAAGCCATCGATGAGTTCAACAAAATCGTGAACCTGAAGGGAAGCTACAAGGATACGAACCTTCTTCTGACCAAGGCCCGCAAGATCTATGAAAAAAAGGTGGCCAAAGAAACAGAACTTTCCCAGCAGAAGGTCCAGGAATTCCTCTTTAACGGCATAAAATTATACAGGGACGGAAAGCTGAAAGAAGCCGTTTCCGAATGGGAAAAAGTGCTCCGTGTCTATCCTGATCATCAGAAAGCCCTCAAGTACATCAGCCGCGCCAAATATAAATTATCCCAGTTAGAAAAACTCGAATGAAATATAAAATAATCTTTATCATCTGTTTTGTGTTTTTCTTCATTGTCCTGTACAATGTATCCAAGGCCAAGGAGACCTGGGAAAACATCAGCCTGAAAGAAGGCCTCCCCAATAAATTCATCAAAGATATCAAGTCGGACGGCGAGAATATTTACATAGCTACGGCCAACGGCCTGGGCATCTATAACATCCGGAACAAAAAAATCAGGATCATGGCCCAGAAGGACGGGCTGGCCGACAACTATATCAGCGCCATCGATATCGACAACAACGACATCTGGCTGGGCACGGACAAAGGCCTGAGCCTGTATAATAAAAGGACAGGGAAGATCCTGAACTATACCAAAAAGGACGGCTTGGTGGATGACGCCATCAGCGCCGTACTGGTGGATGAAGATTACGTCTGGGTAGGGACCAAGTATTGGGGCATCAGCCGTTTCGATAAGAGCATCAACCGCTGGCAGAACTTTTCGGTCATCAACGGCCTGGTGGATAACTCCATCAATTGTTTCGAGATTGACAGCGGTTATATCTGGATCGGCACCAAGAACGGCTTAAGTTATTACGATAAGGTGACCGGCCTCCTGGGAGGATATGACACCACCCAGGGACTGTCCGAAGGCAATATCCGTTCCATACGGGTCGTGGGCCAATATATCTGGCTGGGCACGGTTAACGGTCTTATCCGTTTTGACAAATACGAGGAAACGTTCAAGACATACACAACCACCGACGGACTGGCCGACGATTTTATCCAGAGCCTCAATATGGACGGCACCTTTCTCTGGATAGGCACATTTTCCGGCGTCACAAAATACGATCTGATGAACGACAAGTGGTTCACTTATACCATCAAGGACGGCTTGATCGAAAACTCGGTCAGTGCCGTGGAGATCGACGGGAACTACATCTGGTTCGGTACGGACGGTGGCGGTATCAGCCGGATGGACAAGGAGATAGCGGAAGCTTCCATCAGTCCGTTCAGTTTCTATTCCTCGCCGGGGAACATCAGCATTCTGGGCACGGCTTACCATTATGACGACATTAAGAACTACACCATTGAATACAAGAACGACGCCATGAAAAGCTATATGTCCACAGGCATCAGACTGAACCGGAACAACAACGTTCTCATGCAGAAACTGGCGGAATGGGATGTAAGCAAGCTCCTTAATATCAGCTATGACGTCAAGCTCACCGTGACCGACAGGAAAGGGAAGGTGAATACGGCCATCTCCACGTTCATCATCGATACCAAACCGCCCCAGCTGACCCTGGATCCCTTGCCGGAAGCGGTCAATGCGCCTTCCGTTTATGTGAAAGGCACGTATATTGATGACAATATCCGCGAGATCATCATTACCGTCAATGAAAAAACGAAAGAAAAGGCCAACCTGGACAGGATGGTCAAAAGATACAATAAGGAGCTCCAGCTCAGCTCAGGGATCAACCAGATCGAGATCACGGCTTATGATATCGCCAACCAGTCCACCAAGATAAAGACCGCGCTGGTTTACGACAAGGAAAAACCGGCCATTACCCTGGATGATTATCCGAAAAAAGCCTCCACTGCTGAAATAACCTTCAGCGGAACGGTCATGGACAGCGGCATCCAGCGCATTGTGCTGAATCCGGGGAACTTAGAGATCCCGTTCACCAAAACCGAAGAGAACAGATATACCTTCAAGTACGCGGCCGGTCTTCAACCGGGATTCAATAAGTTCGAAATCTCGGTCTATGATTTTGTAGGGAACAAAGCCAGCATCGAACCTGTCGTAGACCTGCAGAGTACGGTACCCCTTATCAGCCTGAACAAGAACACGCTGAAAGTATCCTCGGAGGATTTTGAGGTCACCGGTTCGTGGACCGATGACAACCTCGACAGTATCATCATTGAACCGTTCAACATGAAAGCCGTTATCGATCCGAAGAACCAGAAATTCTCACTCAAGGTCAAGCTGAACAAAGGGGAAAACGTCATTACAGCTAATATTCTGGACAGTGACAAGAATAAGAACTTTGACGTCATGACCATCCTTTATTCCACCGAGACAAGCAAACTGGAACTGGCCAAGATACAGGAATTCATCAACCAGAGCGTGCTGAATATAGAAGGGTATTTTTTTGAACCTAATTTAAAGAACATCGTGGTCAATCCCGGCGGGATCAACATGGCCCTGGACCAGGCCAACAATAAATTTTCAGGTGTCCTGAATCTGAATCCCGGGCTCAATTCCTTTGAAATAGTTATGCAGGATAAGTTCAACATAAAAAGCAGTAAAAAGTTCAAGATCATCCTTGATGCTGTCCCTCCCGAGTTGAACCTTGAAAAAGTGCCTTCTACGGTCTATTCCGGAGATGTGAACATCACGGGCAGGTTCACGGACGACTACATCGACAAGATCGTCATCATGCCGGATAACATCATATGCAAACTGGACATGACCGAGAAAAAATTCTCGGCTGATCTGGAGATAACGGAAGGACCTCATACCATCGATTTTATCGCTACGGACAAGGCCGGCAATAAAACAAGCGTGGAAAGGACCATCACCTATGTACCTGCTGTCATCAGTAAGGAAGGGGCTGATTCCGAATATGTAAAACAGCTAAAAAACGAGATCGAACGGCTGAAAGCCCTCCTGAAACAGCAGGGAGGTACGGTCACTGCAGTCAGAGAACAGGAATATCAGCTCCCCTCTCCCAGCGGTCTGGCCCTGGTCGCTTACAACCGGCTAAAGGTCAATACATTCCTGGATATCTCCAAAAAATATCTGGGCGGCATCATTCACCTGGATTTCCTGAACCGGTATAACAACATTAATATCCTGAAGCCGGACAATCTGGTCCTGATCCCCACCAGGAACTATATCAAAACCTATCTCAATACCAGCGAAACCAGGATCCGGGAAATACTGGACATGATCGCGCTCAGCTACAGGTACTCCTTCATGAATTATTCCGATTTCAAGAAGCGCCTGGGGCTGTACCTGCTTAACCGGAACTACATCAATCAAAACGAGTTGAATGCCTTGGTCAGCAACAACTACCTGTCCGGGGATGGGTTCACGGTCAGTATCAATAAATCCGTGAAAACCAGTACAGGGACCGCTATCCAGATCCGATATTCCGGGGATTTCATATCGGTCCAGGTGAAAAAACAGGGAGTAGGCCTCAGCAGGTCGGAATAAACCGGTCCATCCGCAGCCGCGTCCACAGACCGGTCTTGACAAGGACAGGAGAACCATGCCGAAAGAGAAATTACAGTTCTACTTCAAGATTACTTTAATCTTATTCCTGGTCTTTCTCGCCATCCATCTCATCAACGAGTTCGGTGTCTTCAACCTTTTTTACACGGACAGGCTCAAGGCTGTTGCCGCAGATTACAGGGAGAAATATAAAAGTTTTCTGGAATCCAAGATTAATATCGCCAGGACCGTATCGCGCGACGAGATCGTACGGAGTTCCCTCATCCAGGCCACGTACAACAACAACCTCATGGATTCCCTTCAGCATTTGAACCTGTACAAGAAAAACTTTACTGACATCAGGAACATCACGCTCTTTAATTCCATATATAATATCATCCTCACCACGGACCTTGAGAATTACATCATCAACAAGAATCTGAGCAAGGACTGGTTCCTGGGTTCCCTGTCCCGGAACTACTATATCTCCGATTTCATCTATCATTCCCGTTATAACGAGTATATCGTCACGCTCCTCATGCCTATCCAGAATGTGGTGAACGAGAACATCGGCTTTATCATGGTGGACCTCTCCGTAGAGTCCTTATTCAAATTTTTCCAGGCGAACAGGAACCTGGTCTTCGTCCTTGAGCAGATGAACCGCATTACTTTTCATTATCCGGTGGAACACAGGATATCCCGGGAAAAGGACCTGGAGAAATTCCCCCTGAGCACACGTATCAGGATCGACAAAGAGACTGTTCTGGTCGTCGCTGCCGCAAAAGAATTCATTTCCCTTCCTTTGATCGTTAAATTATTATTGATATTATTTTTTATTTTGCTATTATTCTTCGGAACATATTTTTATCTGGAAAAATATGTGTACGCCCACAGAAAACAGCTGAAAGCCATCACGGATGAGATCGTTAATTTTTCCAAAAAGATCACGGTCAGCGAGATGGATAAACGCGAAAAGACCTCTGATATCAAACAGGAGAAAAGGGTTGAAAAAAAACCTGAAAAGCGACCGACCCCGGAAAAAGAAAAAGATTTTACCTTTACTGAGTAAAGCCCTCCTCTTTCTTATCCTGTTACACTCCTTCTCATACTCGGTCCTGGCTTTCGGTCAGAACAAGGTCCAGTACAAATACTTTCTCTGGGAAGTATTAAAGACCCCCCATTTCGATATTTATTACAACAAAGGGCAGAAACTGCTGGCCGAGCAGACAGCGCTTATTCTCGAGGATTCCTGCGCCAAGGTGAGCGACAACCTGCGCTTCGAGCTCACACGCCCCGTGCCTGTCATCATCTACAACAGCCATAACGACTTTGAACAATCCAATGTCATTTTAGAAATGATCAGCGAGGGGACAGGCGGATTCACCGAAGTGTTTAAAAGCCGGATCGTGATCCCCTTCACCGGATCCTACGGGGAATACCAGCATGTCCTTCACCATGAATTGACACATGCTTTCCAGTACAATATGCTCCTGGGAGGATTCTGGGAATCCCTTTTTACCCGGCAATTCATGTATATGCCCCCCCTGTGGTTCGTGGAAGGCATGGCTGAATTTGAATCCATCCGCCGGGACTCTGAAACAGACATGATCATCAGGGATGCTACAGTGAATAACATGCTGGTTCCCATAGAACGGCTGGAGAATGTGTATTCACTCGGCGGATTCGAGTATTATCTCATATACAAGGAAGGCCAGGCCTTCCTCGATTACCTGGCCAGGCAGTACGGTGAATACAAACCCGGTGAGATACTGAAAACATTCCAGAAGACAAGAGATTTCTTCAACTCCTTCAAGGCCGTTATCGGGAAAACCCACTATGAAGTGAACCAGGACTGGTTCAAATCCCTCCGGAAACAATACTGGCCCCTGGTGAAGAGCAAGAAAGAACCGTCTGAGTTCTCAAAAAGACTGACAGACCACCAGCAGGAAGGCTCTTTCTATAATTCCAAACCAATCTGGGCCCCGAACGGGAAAAAGATCGCCTTGCTCACGGACCGCCATATTTTCATGAACATCGTCCTTATCAGCGCTGACACCGGCAAGGAGCTCGATGTCCTTATCAAGAGCGGCGACCGGTCGGATTATGAGGAGATGACCCCGCGGGAGAACGCACTCTCCTGGTCTTCTGACGGCAGGTATCTTGTCTTCACGTCCAAGGCCGGCCAGTACGACAAGATCAATATCTATGACTTCAAGCAGAAAAAAGTAATTAAAAAAATCAATCCCGAATTGGACGCTCTTTCTTCTCCGGATATTTCCAGGGGGAACAAATACATCGTCTTCAGCGGCACAAAGAACGGAAAGAACGACCTGTACATGGTCGATTTCAACGGCAGGAACCTGAAAAATCTGACCGATGACCCGTACTTTGATTCCTATCCCATCTGGAACAAGACCGGCGATTATATCATCTTTACTTCCAACCGGGATAAAGGTTATCTTTCCCGGAACAACGATATTTTTCTTTACTCCCTGCGGACAAAAGAGATCATCAAGATCGTAAGCTCGTCCAACAACAACATCTCGCCCCGTCTTGACCGTTTCGATAAACGCCTGGCTTTTGTCTCGGACCGGGACGGATTTGCGAACATTTACCTGAAAAACATGAACGAATTCAGCAACATTGGGAATATTTTAAACAAGGAAGAATATAAGCTGACCGATGTGATCACAGGCGTATTCGACCCTTATTTCTCTCCGGACGCCACCAAGCTGGTCTTTACCAGCTATTACAAGATGGGCCAGGATATCTGCCGGATGGATATACCCGAAAAATACAATACAAATCTTATCACGCGGTCCGTCATGACCAATACGAAAAAAAAGGACAAAGTAGATGAAATGGCCTTTGAATTATCAGAAGCCAAGAAGGAAAGATACGGCCTGAAGTTCACTCCGGACATGATCATGGGCGGATTCATCTATTCTTCGGTTTACGGGTTCGGGGGGTTCACTTACCTTGAATTCAGCGATCTTCTGGGGAACAACCGTTTTTCCCTGGCCACGGATTTCCTGACAGGCAACAATGACTTTAATTTCCAGCTTGTTTATTATTATCTGGCACACCGCATCAATTACGGACTGGGCCTCTTTCATTTAAAAGATTATTATTACAATTATAACCTGCTCGATGATTACAGTTACACATACGAGATCTATTATCTGCGCCGCTACGGGATCAACGGCCTGGCCAGCTATCCTTTCTCCAAGTTCTTCAGGCTGGACCTGGAATGTCTGGTCATGAAATATATCCGGACCGCGGACGACGACAGCAACGAGGTCGAGAACGTGGATACCAACCTCAACATCGCCAGCCTTTCCCTGGTCTATGACACCATTATCTGGGGCGTGACCGGTCCAGCGTGGGGCCACCGCAGCATGCTTTCCTACCAGAAGTCCCTGCCTTTGACAGGCAAGGACTGGCTTTTCGATTCCGTTGTCGTGGATTTCCGGCATTATTTCCTTATGAGTAAAAAATATATATTAGCCACGCGGACCGCTTTTGGCTCCATCTGGGGCCGCGACAGGCTGGAGAATAAATTCTATATAGGCGGCTACAACACCATCCGCGGCCAGTCCTACCTGGAATTCTCAGGCACGCGGATGTTCCTTTTCAACCTGGAATACCGTTACCCCTTTGTGAACATTATCCAGATAACCTGGCCTTTTTCTTTCAGCATCCAAGATCTCAGGGCCGTCTTTTTTGCGGATTTCGGCAGCGCGTGGGATAACACGAAAAAATGGCAGTGGGCCACAAACCGCGGCACCTTTCTTTTTAAGGACCTGAAGAGCGGCGTGGGCTGGGGCTTGAGGTTCGGATTGTATGTATTCAGGTTCAGGCTTGATTTCGCGACGCCGTGGGACGGTTCAAGGATATATCCTCTGTCCAAATGGCAGGGGCTTTTCTCCATGGGATATGATTTTTAAAACACCGTCACCATACCTAAAGGAATCACCATACCTTTAGGTATGGTGATTCGCAGGACCGGCTGATTTAAAAATCCGCCGCTACGTAATAAAAAAATTTTCATAAGGTTTCCAAAAATATGATAATACAACCTATTCCCTTAATTTCTTTCCTTCATCGTACAGTAGCCTTTTTGATCTCCCTCCTTTTCCTTGCTTCTCCTGTCAGCGCATTGGACATCCGGATCCTCCTGACCGCGGAAGCCCCGGAAATCTCTCTTCAAGGGAATTTCGATCTGCTGGCAGGCAATACCACAATAAAAAAGATCAGTAATGAGAAAGTGAGCATAATGGATTTGAAAAAATCCCGGTCGGACCAGGCTGCCTTTGAATTCCAAAACCAGGGCGGTACCTTTTCCATCGGTTCCCATCAGTATAAAGGCCACCTGAGGATCCTGTTCACGGACAAGGCCAGTCTGGTCAATATCATTAATATTGAGGATTATATAATTGGAGTCCTTCCCAATGAGATATCCCCTGCCTGGCCCCTGGAAGTGATCAAAGCCCAGGCCGTGGCTGCCAGGACTTTTGCGGAATATTTTATCCGGAAAAGTCAAAGCAACCCTTATGACCTGACGGATAATACGTTCTCCCAGGTCTATAAAGGGATCATGCCGGAGAAAGAAAGTTTCTGCAAGGCCATGGAAGAGACAAAGGACGAGATACTTGTTTTCCAGGACGAGCCTATCCAGGCTTTTTTTCATTCCACCTGCGGCGGACACACGGAAGATGCCTTGAAAGTCTGGGGCAAACACCTGGCTTACCTGACAGGAGTCCCCTGCAGTTACTGCCGGGACTCCATTCATTACAGCTGGGAAGCACGGTTCAGTGAAGCGGAACTGCTTGATAAACTGAAAGGATACGGCCTGGAAAGGATCAGGAACATTGTTCCGGAAAAAATGAGCAGCTCGGGACGCTGGGTTTCCGTTAAAATCATGGGCCTGCGAAAGAGCATCATCCTTCCGGGAAATAATTTCAGGATCCTCCTGGGTATTGAAAAGCTGAAAAGCACAAAGTTCAGGATCACGAAGGAAAGGGACGGATTCCTGATCAAAGGAAAAGGGTGGGGGCACGGTGCCGGACTGTGCCAGTGGGGCGCTAAGACCATGGCTGAGAAAGGCTATAAGTATTACCAGATTTTACGGTACTATTACCGGGGAACTAAAATAAAAAAAAACTGATTTAAGAGTATTGGATATAACAGCCATTGGATTGCGATCCGTTAATTTTGGAAAGTACGGATAAAAAATATTCCCGCGTAAACGGTTTAACGATAATCCCCTTCACACCCAATTGACGGCACTTCCGCACCATCTCCTCATCATTATAGGATGTCACCACGAGCACTCTTGCGTCCTTATCATGCTTCATGATCTTCTCACAAGCCTGAATGCCATCCGTATTCCCCACCCGTATGTCCATGATAGCCAGGTCCGGTTTTATAGCGATATAAAGATCGACAGCTACATCCGCATTATCCGTCTCAATGACCTTGATGGAATTATCAAGGGACATGAAGATACCCTTGATCATGCGTCTGACAGCGAAGAGATCATCAGCGATCAACACCTTTTCCATAAAATATCCTCCTCTACTTTTACCAGCCCCCTTGCCGTCCTCCCCCTACCCCAAAAGCCGGGGATTCTTTTCACGGATCGGTATCTATCTATATTATAATACTATTCCGGAAGAATGCAAGTTTATCCTGTTCAGAGATTAAAAATTGTAAATTTTTCTTTACACCCCCTTTTGATCCGCCACAAGGACTTTAAACATTTTTTCAATAAATCCTGATGAGAGCCCATGATCCGCAGACTTCCGGATCTCCACGGTTTCCGGCATGGATAACCAGGTAAAATAAAAAAATATTTTATTAAAAAAGTTGAAAACCATTCAAAATTGATTATGATATATTAAAGTATCAAACCTGATGATCACGACTCCTTGGGATCGGGAAAAGGAAGGTGGCGGGATTATGAAAAAAAAGAACATCGACGAACTGGGCATTAAATGGGGCAGAGAAAAATATATTTGCAGGGTTTGCCGCAGAAAAGTAACTAAAAAAGCTGCCGAGAGAGAAGAATGGTATTACCGGGTCAAAGGTAAGGAAAAAGGCACCGGGAAATCTTTGCAGTATTTTTACCCCAATGAAGTGGAATACCTGTGCTATGAGCATTTCCGTACCCTGCCCAGACACGAAGCTGTCCAGTTCGTGGTGGTAGGTTATCCATATTTTTCATCCCGCCTCATGGGCCGGGAAAACATTTCCAGTTTCTGATCCGCGGCTTCCTCTACGGCTTCCGGCCGGACGCTTGCCCGTAAAATTTTTTATAACCCGTTCCTCCCCTTGGATTTCAACCATATTTCATTTCCACCGATAATAGATGCATCAGCCTGGAATAACAGACTGGCTCAAAATAAAAGGGGGAAGACCATGGTAAAATGCGTCCTGATCAGTTATGCCGGATATCCCTATACATTAAGCAGCCTGCTGCCTGATAACGGCCTGGCCAATCTGGCCGGAGCTCTTATCCGGGCCGGGCACAAGGCCAGGATACTGGATTACGGGACCGTTAGCACCATCAAACGGCTTATCCCGCAAAACCACACCGAAGAATTGAACCGCCTTTTCAAACAATACGGGAACAGGATATACAAGGAAGGCTTGGTGGAATCGAACCGCCTGAATGAGAACCTCCAGGAATACCAGGAAGGACAGGCAAGAGAGATCGGAAAAGAGATCGCCCGGTTCATCCAAACGGAAAAGGCCGATTTTGCCGGGATAAAATTATGGAATGGAGACGGTTTCACCGGGTCCATCATGATCGCCGAAGAGATAAAAAAACTCCTTCCCGGGTTTCCCGTCGTGGCAGGCGGGCCCCATGTGGATATGTACAATAAATATATCTGGGAAAGGACGGATGCTTTTGACCTGCTGGCCCAGGGGGAAGGCGAGGAGACCATTGTCCGCCTGGCCGATCATTATGACGGACGAACCAGCCTTGCCGGGATTCCTAACCTGATATACAGGAAAGGGGATGAGGTCATTACTGCGGAAAAAAAATGGATCGAAGACCTGAACACACTGCCCTTCCCGGTCTATGACAAGGATGTCTACCTGGCCATGAAAGGCGATGAGAAAATTAAGATCGTAGTACTGGACGAAAGCCGCGGCTGTCCCAACACCTGTTTCTTCTGCATGCAGCCCATGAAAAGCGGGAACAGGATAAGGATAAAAAAAGCCGAGAGGATCATC
>JAQTRT010000283.1 GCA_028711675.1 bacterium
CATCGAGGCCGACAACCAGATCGTGGCCACGGTCTATGACAGCGAACCGTACCAGAATCTTTTCAAGGACCTGGGAGACAAGACAGCCGAGGAAGAAGGGGAAAAAGCAGCCAGGGAGATGAACAGCAAGGTTCTGACCCTCATCAAGGACGCGGACCTGGTCATCCATGATTCCCAGTATACGGACGAGGAGTACCAGACGCACAAAGGGTGGGGCCATTCCACGTACAACGACGCGATAAAGAACTGCCTGGCGGCCAAGGCTAAAAAGCTTATCTTCTTTCATCATGATCCGGAACGCACGGACGAACAACTGGACAAGATTCTGGGCTTTTACCAGTCGCAGATAAAAGAGAAGAATCTCGGCCTGCAGCTCTTCGTAGCCCAGGAAGGAAGGGAGTTCCCTGCATAAATGAAAACCCTGGAGACTATCATTGATTATCTTCTAACCAATGAGGAGTATAAGAACAGGATCACTTTCGTAAAGAAGATACCGGAGAAAGAGGCCCAGTACGCGGATTTTCCGGCTGGCCTGGCAGAGGACCTGAAAGCCGCTCTGGAAGAAAGGGGGATCAGGAAATTATACACGCACCAGGCACAGGCCTATGACCTTGTCCGGAACGGCCGGAACACGGTCATTGTGACCCCGACAGCCTCGGGAAAGACCCTTTGTTATAACCTTCCCGTGCTCAATGACCTTATCCAAAATCCGGACCTGAAGGCCATGTATATCTTTCCCACCAAAGCCCTGGCCCAGGACCAGGCCGATGAAGTGAACGATCTTTCCAAAGCACTGAAAAAGAAACTCCATATCTTCGTGTACGACGGCGACACGCCTGCCTCCATCCGGCAGTCCATCCGGACCAAGGGCCAGATCGTCATCACCAACCCGGACATGCTCCACAGCGGCATACTGCCCAACCATCCCAAGTGGGTGAAGATATTCGAGAACCTGAAATATATTATCATCGATGAAGTGCATATGTACAGGGGCGTTTTCGGCAGCCATCTGGCAAATCTCATCCTTCGCCTGAAGAGGATCGCCCGGTTCTATAATTCCAATGTGCAGTTCATCATGTCCAGCGCTACGATCCGGAACCCGGGCGAGCTTTCCCGGAAGCTCATCTCCGGGGACGTGACCGTAGTGGACCAGAGCGGCGCGCCCCAGGGGGAAAAGTACTTTCTCCTCTATAATCCGCCCCTGGTAAACGCGGAGCAGGGCATCCGGAGGAGCGTGATCCTGGAAGCGGAAAAACTGGCCTCTTTTTTCATACGGTCGGAGATATCCACGCTTGTGTTCTGCCGCAGCAGGCTTAACACGGAACTGATCTATTCCTACCTGATCCAGGACAAGGACCTGGAAAAAATAAAGGATAAGATCAGGAGCTACAGGGGAGGATATCTCCCTTCCGAACGGAGGGAGATCGAGCAGAACCTGAGGCAGGGAATCATCAAAGGAGTAGTGAGCACGAATGCCCTGGAACTGGGCATCGATATCGGAAGCCTGGACGTCTGTATTTTAGCCGGTTATCCGGGCTCTATTGCCAGCGTCTGGCAGCAGGCCGGCCGGAGCGGCAGGAAGAACAAGGTCTCAGCCGCTTTCCTCATTGCCAGCAACCATCCCCTGGACCAGTTCCTCATCAAGAACTCGGAGTATTTTTTTTCCCGGCCGCCCGAGGAAGCCATCATCAATCCGGAGAACCTCTTCATCCTGATGGACCATATCAAGTGCGCCGCGTTCGAACTCCCTTTCCGGGAGAACGAGCGGTTCGGGAATTCAGTGGTGAACGATATCATGGATTACCTGGAGAAACAGGATATCGTGCATAAGGCCGAGGAGACCTTTTACTGGAACAGCGATTCCTACCCGGCTGAGAGCGTTTCCCTCAGGTCGGCCATGACCGAGAACGTTGTGATCATCAATACCACGGACAACAAGAACGAGGTGATCGGCGAGGTGGACAGGGCTTCCGCGCCGTTCCTCCTGTTCGAAGAAGCGGTCTATATCCACCTGGCCGGCCAGTTTAAAGTGGAGAAGCTCGACCTTGAGTCAGGCAAGGCGTACGTGAAGGAAGTAAGCGTGAACTATTACACGGACGCCATTGCCAAGTCGGATATAGCGGTCCTGAAAATAGACAAGACCGTGGACGCGGTCCCGTACAGGAAACATTACTGCAGTGTTTCCATCAAGACCGTTGTGCCCAAATATAAGAAGATCAGGTTCCTGAACCATGAGAATATCGGATACGGGGATATTCATCTGCCCCAGACCGAGATGCAGACCTATGCCTCGGCCCTTGAGCTCAGGGAGGAATTCCTCAAAGAAAAAGTGGAGAATCCAGAACGGTTCAGTGAAGTGCTGATGGGTATGGCCAACCTCATCAGGAACATCTCTCCCCTGCACATCATCTGTGATTATTCGGATATCAGGACAGTGGAGCAGAGGAAATCGGACTTTTTCAACAATCCCGTTATTTTCGTTTATGACGCGTATCCCGGCGGTGTCGGGCTTTCCGAGAAACTGTACCAGAATATGGAGTTTTTACTGAAAGAGATCCTGAAGATCGTGAGCACCTGCGAATGCCGGTACGGGTGCCCCTCCTGCATCGGCCCGGCTGACGAATTTTCCAAAGAAACCAAAGGGAACGTGATCAGACTGCTGCAGGCATTATAAGCCGGAATAGCAGAATAATAAAACGGGTTATATTAAGGAGGTAGTTGATATTATTTTTATTTTTCTCATTCTCGCGCCCCATCCTTGGGGCGCTGCGAGGGTTTCGCCTGCTTTTCCATCCTTGGAAAAGCAACGGCTCCACAAACCGAAAAATAAAAAAATATCAACTGCCTCCTTTTTTCAAATAGTTCTTATATTATTTAATTTTTACAGAGGTTTCTATGATATTTAAGAAAAAAATTTGCCTTGCCCTGGGCGGCGGCGGAGCGCGCGGTATCTGTTATCTCGGACTGCTGAAGGTCTTTGAGGACCACGGGCTTATACCGGATATGATCGTGGGTACCAGCATGGGATCCATTGTGGGCGGCGCTTTCTGCCAGAGGAAATATCCGGCCCGTGACCTGATCGACAGGTTTAAAACCGTTCTTTACTCCAGGAAGTTCGAGGACCTGGGCTTTTCCCTTATCGAATCGCTGAACAAGCATACGTACCTGGGATTCATTAAAAAGCTGAAGAATGCCGTAGCCAAGCTTAATTTTTACAGAAAACTGGAGGCACAGGAATATCTTGTCGGGAATAAAAGGTTCCGGGACGTTTTAAAACTGCTCCTGCCTGATGTGAACATCGAGGACCTGGCCGTTAAGTTCGGTGCTGTGGCCATGGACGTGAGAAAGAAACAGGAAGTGGTGATCAACAAAGGGCCCCTCATCAAGGCTGTAATGGCCAGCAGCGCCATACCGGGCATTTTCCAGCCTGTGAACATGGACGGCGCCCTGCTCATCGACGGCGGCTGGATCGACCTCATCCCTGTGCCTGCCTCGTACAAACTGCGGGCGGACAAGGTGATCGCCGTTGACATCCGGAAGGAGCACAGCCTGCTGAGAGCCAGGAACGGCCTGGAGTTCATGAACGATGCCAGCAAGGTCATTACGGATTATTTCGTGGATTCCCAGATCAGCAGGGCCAGCCTGGTATTAAAAGTCAAGGCCGACTACGAGTGGTATGATTTCCATGATTATAAAAAGCTGATCGAGGCAGGTGAGAAGATCGCGATGGAGAACCTGCCGGATATCAAAAGACTGTTCAGGCAAAGCCGCGGGTTCATCAGCCTGCCTTAGCAGGCTCCTCTCTTGCCTGAAAATAGGGAGAATATATTATGAATCTTTATCTGATCATCATCCTTTCCGTCCTGGCAG
>JAQTRT010000284.1 GCA_028711675.1 bacterium
GCTCCATGTGTAATTCGTGGCCAGGGAGGTTCCCAGAGACGTCTTGACCCGCGGGTTTAATCTTGTATAGATCAGGGTATTCTGCGGAAGCAGGGATTTAACCGAGATCACCGCGTTGGTCAGGTCCTGAATGTAAATATCGGCCGCGACCTTGTTCGTCACAGGCCCGGCCGTGATATAATAAGAATAGAAAGAACCGGAATGGACCGTACCGGTCTCGATATTGGTATTAAATGCGGCAATGATGGTGGGCAATAAGGAGACGTTCGTACCGCTGGACGGAGGGAACAGGGCGATCTCATTGGTCTTGACAGGCGGCAGGGTCCGGAAACCCCATTTGAAGCGGTTGGTCATATATGTCCCGTTGGTGGCTTTCAGCCCTGTCGTGATGACACCGGTATACCACGTATTCTGTGAGAGATACCCGTCCGGCGTGATCTTTAACTTCCTGTTGTTGCTTAATACAAGCGTACCGCCGACCCTGGTATTGGTCCCGCCGCCGAAATATTTCAGATAAAAAGTGGAAGCGTTAAATGTAGACGCGTCGATATCGTACCCGAAAGTGGCGGAGACAACAATGTTCTTTAAAATATTGTTGGTACTGCGTTCCACGGGAAAAACAGACGCCGGATTGGAAAGCGGAGGAGGAGTCCTCAAGTACCAGTTGGTTATACGGGCCAGCGGCAAGCCGCCGAAATCCTTGACCCCTGTTGTTAATGTAGCTGTATAAGTTTTTCCCTGGGTCAGGGAGGACGGCGAGGGAGTGAATGTAATAAGATTCTGGCTGATATTATACTCTCTCGTACCCGATATTCTTTTACCGTTGTTGGAGCAGATAACATAAAAAGTATTGGTCATAAAAGAAGAATCATTCATACGCTTGTTGAACGTGACCTTAATATTACCGTTCAGGGAAATCTGCTGGTTATGCCCCGGTATATTGGAGACCACCTGCGGGTAAAGCGTATCCCTGGTGATGAAGAACCATTCATAGCTGGCGGGTACGCCTGTCCCGTCCGTTCCAGAACCACCCGTATTAGTCACTTTCGCGATATAAAGAGTATTGCTTCTTAATGAAGGATTTTCCAGGGATATATAGTTGGTGTGGAATCTCTTATTACCGCCTACCGCTATGTTGGTGTTAAAACTCCTGACATACAGATTATTTTCCCAGCCGCTGACCACGTTCCTGTTATATTTCACGATCACACTGGCCAGGTTTTTCTCAACATCTGTTTTACCGTTGAGGGGTGAGACCTGCGTGATAATGGATGACATCTCCGAGTCTGTCCGGAATACCCAGGCAAAATTCACCGTCATTGGCACGCCGTAGATATTCTGGAAATTACTGCTGATGGTCACTTTATAGAACGTATTGGGTGAAAGCGCCTGCGATGGCATAAAGATAAGCGTTTTGGTGAAATAATTATAATCCATATTTCCCGCGATATATTCGTTCCCGTCAAATACCTTAATGGTCTCAGAGTTCAGGGTTGTTTCATTCATGTAATCCGAGAACATGGCAAGAATGGGTGTATTCATGGAAACTTCCGTGGAATTGCCTTCCGGATAAAGCTTTTTTATATAAGGGGCACCCCCCGGTACATCCCTCAGGATGACATTGACCTTATTGGAGGACATCTGGCCGCTGATATCATAGGAGACAAGCCTTAACAGGTAATTCCCTTTATTATAACCGGCTGTATTCCAGGTATAGAGCTGGCCGTAAGGCGTCATGGGAGTTGTCGAATTCTGCAGCAAGTTCCATGTATTTGCATTCGTTTTCCAATGAAGGGTATAATGGTCAAAATTATCGTCATAAGCAGCACCGATAACAGGGATGTTCTGCCCACGCGTAAATCCTTCATTGGTTTGCGGATAAACGACCTTGGCAAAAGGGAATCCGTCAATTTTCAATCTGACAAGCATCTGATAGGTATAACCGGAATACATGATAGAGCCGCAGGTAAAGGACCGGTATTCACCTGTCAGACCGTGATTGGGATACACCAACAGCCTGACCATGACATAAGGCGCGGAGATATGGTCCTCCGATGCAAACCATGTGATATTGTGTACGCGGCCTGATGAGGTGCTTCGAAGGTCATTAGGCCAGGAACCTGTGCCTGTCGTGGAATAACTGCCCAGATTTTTACAATCAGTCCATTTGCCCTTGCCCATGATGGAATACTGGATCTTGACCCTGCACGTATCCTCTTCATTATCATAAGCATAAAATCTAATCCTTATCTGATTATTCCCTATGTTGGAATAAGTAACCTGCGACAACCAGGGCGGATTGTTCGGCAGGTTCCTTATCCTGGAGTTATATTTATTTTCATAGACCAGGACAGGCGCCGCAGTCCAATAACCCCTGCCCACGACCAGGTCCAGGTCACCGTCATTATCCCAGTCCCCGAAAGCAGCCGAACAGGCGGGTGTGGCATCGGAAGTGCCGTCTGTCTCATATTTTCCGTTCCAGTACGGGTAATTCTCAAGTATGCCCTGGTTGTTTTTATACATCCTTACCAGATTGGGATCGCCGCCTGTTTCCGCCAGCTCATAATATCCATCGCCGTCAATATCCCCGGTCGCCAGGTCAATGTTCGGTTCAGAAAGTCCTGAGGTCCAGTTAGCGGCGAACTGAAAGATACCGTTCAGGTTCTTATGCATCTTTAAAGGCTCTGAACTCCTGCTGTTTATCAGATCGATGTAGCCGTCCTGGTCCATGTCTGCGAGTATCATGGCTGTTTGGCCGCCTTCCTCCGAACCATCCGATGCGGTCTTGTTCAGGACACCGTTTACATTATAATAACACCTGATCCCGGACGAGTTTGCGCCCACAACATCCAGGTCCATATCATTGTCAACATCTCCCACGTCCAGTCCGCCGGGCGCCTGTGAGCCTGTCCAGAACGCTACCGTTGACAGCGTACCTGAATTATTCTTAAAACCATAATATCTCGATGCGGTACTATCGACGGTAATAACATCCTGCCAGCCGTCACCGTCAATATCAGCCCATTTAATATAATTGAACCTTCCGGCAATGTTGCATTTCCAGGAAGGTGTGCCGGCAAAATTTGTCCTGTTATTTGTAAAGAGAATGACGCTGTAGCTTCCTGCTAAAGAACCCAGCCCTACAATCAGGTCCAGGTCGCCGTCATTGTTCACATCCCCAAGGTCGATACATTTGGCTTGAGTGCATTTTGTGGATTCCCATGAAAAGCTTGAATTGAAGTTCGTGCCCGTATTTTTATACAATCTTAATGGATAGGCACAGGCGCCCGTACCGCTGTTCCCCACAACCAGGTCCATGTCATGGTCATTATCGATATCCCCCATGCAGATACTGTTGCCAAGCCCCACATTATTATTTTCACCGCTCTCCCATTCCGCTTTTTCCCTGAAACAAATGGAATTGTTCCTGTAGAACCTGGATACAAAATTCCCGTTTCCGGCCAGGACCAGGTCAAGGTCCCTGTCATTGTCCATATCAGCCCAGCAGATCTTGAATACGGAAGCAGTCTCGGATGATTCCCAGGCAGGGCTTGAACAGAGCCCGGAAGCGGAATTAGTATAAACCTGTACGGTTCCCCAGCCTGTGGCCAGGTCCAGGTATCCGTCCCTGTTCACATCGCCCCAAGTTGCCTTAGGCCAGCTGTATGTATCATCGATGCGCCACACGACATTTGTCCTGAAAGCCGCGGCCGTAGTTCTGGCATTGGTAAATACCTTGATGCCGTCCCTGTAGGAAACAGCCAGGTCCAGTTTTCCGTCATTATCATAATCGCCCAGAGACACAAACTGGATATTCGTACCTACGAACAGACTGCAGGA
>JAQTRT010000285.1 GCA_028711675.1 bacterium
TCTTCCGATCTATGGGTATTTCCTGTTTTCGTCTTATCCGGATCATGGGTACTGCGGTTCCTCCTTAAAAATAACTGTCTGGGGTCCGGGCTTTATAGGACCTGGTCCATCACTTGATCTTGTTCTCGATCAAGGTCTCGATCAATTCATTGGAAAGACGCTCGGAATCGCTCACAAAACCATCGATCATATGGATGAAAACATTATATGCACTGATGACCACAATGGCAATGACCAGCCCGGCCACGGTTGTGATAAGAGCTTCATAGATCCCCTTAGCCACGAGCTGGGTCGAGACCTCGTCGGCGGCGGCAATGGATTTAAAGGCATTGATCATGCCGGACACTGTGCCGAGGAAGCCCACCAGAGGCGCAAGGTTGCTCAGTACGATCAGCGCGTTCAGGCCTTTCTCAAGCCTGCGGACCTTGATATTGATCGAAGCCTCGAGGGTCTTCTCGATCCTGGGGACATCCTGATTGATCATGTCCAGGCCGTCCTTGAGCACAGTAGAAATATAGTTCTTTTCATTCTGAAGTAAAAGATTTTTTGCTCCTTCCACATCCCTGCTCCGGACCCGGTTGAACACCTGGGGGAGGGACAAGGGCGGTCTCAGGTCAATGCGGAAGAGAACATATCCGCGCTCGATGATATACGCCAGCCCGATGACGGAAAAAAGCAGAAGCGGCCACATGAAAACACCGCCCAGCTTGAAGAACTCGATCATGGAAAACCCAGCCATTTATTTCCTCCTGTAAAAAGGGACACGATATCATGAAAAAGCGTCTGGTCTCTCGTCAGCCTGTCCATCACAGTCTTGTCCCTGTCATTTAAAAACTGTACTTGAAACCGCCGATGATCATAAAAGGGAGCATGCTCGCCTTTTTTTTAACCGTATAGCTCTTATTATAATAATAGCTGTCAACATTATTATGGTCAAGTGTATTAATGGTCTGGACATAGAAATCAAGCCCTTCGAGGAATCCCATGGGCCCGGAGAACTTCACGTCCAGCCTGCTGTAATCAGGGAGCCGTTCCGACAGATACTTGCCGTAAACAGGCACATAAGTATCCCCGTATCGTGTGGCGCTGAGGACAGGTGTGTATGGGGTACCTGTATAATAACGGAAAGTACTGGATATCTTGAACTCAGCCGTTATATTGAAATTAAAAACAAGGGAGAAATTATGCGGCCTCTCCTTCTTGTTCAAGAACCATTCATTCACAGGCTCCAGATAGTCCAGACTGCTTTCATCAAAATCAGCAGGATCGTTCCTGCCGGTGATCTTGTCCCTGCTGTGAAGATAAGAATAAGCCAGCCAGCCGTCCCATTTGCCTGAGACCCTCTTCTGGAGGAAGAGGTCAATGCCCCAGGCTTTCCGAAGCCCTTTATTGGAATAAGTATCTGCCGGGTCCCTGACCACCTTGCTGAAGTAATATTTATAATATCCTTCTGCGCGGAAAAAAAGATCGGTTGTCAGGTCCTGTTCCCATCCGGCGATGTAATGCCAGGCCTTCTCCGCCCTGATCCGGCGGTTCTCCAGAAAAGGAGGAGACCCGTAATCGCTGTAAAACGGATATTGTGTATAAAGCCCTGCGTTGAGCTTAAAGGCCGTTGTCCTGTGAGGTGTGATCTTCAGACCGCCCCTATAAGCTGTTGTCTGGTCTTTGGTATAAAAAAAATGGTCATACAGGATCCCTGCGTTGAAATACAGGAAATCGCGGACCAGGGAGATATCGTCCTGGACATAAGTCCCGATCAGGGTGATCGGGATCCAGTTATCCCGGCTCACATTAGTATTGGTCTGGTAGCTTCCATCCGGCATCAGGGTACGGTAACGGACCGAGATACGGCTGTACTCCCAGGTTGTGTAATAATAGAGGCCCAGTTCGATATTATGGCGTCCGGACGTATAATTCAACTTATCCTTAGAGAAGAGTTCCTGTACCTTCTGAGAGATCTCAGAGTACATGGAATCAAGCCCGTAATAATCATAATATCCTTTTTGATACCGGTATGAGAGGGTTGTCGTCATGCTGAGCTGGTCCCCGAAAACATGCTCCCAGTTCAGGCCCGGCAGGACCCGGATGTCACGGTAATGGAACTCGCCGCCGCCCACATCCTCTTCTGTCTCCGGTATGTCAAAATCCATTCCTTCATAGGAGCTGATGGTACTGAAATAAAATTTATTATTCTTATCCGGGTTCCAGGTGATCTTGGACTGGGCGTCATAGAAGAAGGGATAAACGATATCCTTATCATCGGTAAAAAGCTTGGCTACAAGGTCATACTGGGTCCTCCGGATGCCGAACACAAATGAGGAAGTTTTTTTCGCGATCGGGCCCTGAAGGAAAAGCTCGAACGTAGCTGCGGACAGGTCCACGTAACCGCTGGTAGCGGTATCGTTCCCGTCTATGTTCTTCACGTCGATCACACCGGAAAGGGTCTGGGGATACTTGACCGAAAACCCGCCGCTGTAAAAATCGACCGAATCCACGAACGCGGGATTGAACACGCTCATGATCCCGCCCCAGATATAAGGGTTCACGATCAGGATATTATCGATCAGGGAGATGGTCTCATAAAATTCACCGCCGCGGATATACATGATACTGGAAAAATCGTTTCCCGTAACCACACCGGGAAACGTTTGCACCACTTTCAGAGTATCGCTGAAGAGCTGGGAAGTGGTGCGGTTGATCTGGTCCGATCTCAGTTTTTGTTTCGATCCCTCCATGCGCACGCCCCTGTCGCGCACGTAGATCTTCTGCATGGTCAGCCCTGTATCCAGTTCCAGGGGGATCTGAATACCGGTATAAGGATATTTTACAAGCTGCTGGTAAGGTTTATATCCCGCCACATTCACCATGATAATGGTGTCCCGGCCCGGTACTTCCAGTGAAAAAAGGCCGTTGGTCCGGGACAGGACCTTCCGGCTGCCTGCCTGGATCGGGACACCCTGGAGCCCTTCCCTGGTCAGGCTATCCATGACCTTGCCCTGGACCAGATAGCCATAGCCCGGTGAGACAAAGCTCAATAACAATATCAGGATAATCCATCTCTTCTTCATTTTCTCTATTCCGTCTATTCCAATTCGAACTTATACGGTATCCGGACCCGGCAAGCTACGGGTTTTCCGTCTTTATCCACGGCCGGAAGGAACTCCGAACGGCTCAGCGCCCTGACGACCGAACTGTCGAATTCCGCGCCTCCGCTCCTGAGCACAGAGACCTTCCTTACCCTTCCCCGGTCATCGATGTAAACCTCAACCAGGACCTCTGATTCCTGTTCCTTCATCCTGGCTGAAGAAGGGTATTCGGGTTTTATTTTCACGATGAACTGAGGCAGCTTGACCACCTTGAAAAAAGGAAGATAAAGCGAAAAATTTTCCTCTTTGGGAAAATCATCCTTCCTGGTCTTCTGGTCCTGGCTAATCCTGATCTCGCCTTCCGCTTCCCGGGATTCGCGGGAAGAGGCCGGAGTCAGGTCCATAAGCTGGACCAGCTTATATTCCTCCGGATCGATCTCCCCTTCCACAGCCGAAAAGGAGGAAAATAATAAGACGCTGGCATGCAGCAGGATAGAAATGACAAGGGCTGCCTGAAACGTGTCCGGTTTGATCTTCAATATATTCCGCATAAATTAAGGATAATAATAGTACACTTATTTCCCTTTTCCAATTATTTTTTCATCCGGGCCGGGACTGGACCACGACCCGTCTTTAAATGCCACACGCTCACAAGATTGATTACAGCGATCCCCGCGCCCATCAGGAAAATATACTCATAACCGATGCTGTTCCAGATCATCCCGCCCAGCAAAGCAATGGATATGG
>JAQTRT010000286.1 GCA_028711675.1 bacterium
CAGCGGTAAGACCAGCACAGGAAAAATACTGGCCCGCAGGCTGGGGTACAGGCTCATGGACACGGACCGGTTCCTTGAGGAACAGACCGGGATGAAGATCAGGACTATTTTCAGGAAACACGGGGAAGTTTATTTCAGGGCCCTGGAGAGCAGACTGTGCCGGAGAATTCCCGGTCTAAAGAAAATTGTCGTAGCCACAGGCGGCGGTATTGTCCTGAACCCGGACAACATGAAAAATCTGGGAAAGAACGGACTTATTGTTAATTTAAGGGCCAGTCCCGATGTGCTTTGGCTGCGTGTCCGGCATAAGAAGAACAGGCCTTTGCTCAATGTGGAAGAACCTTCTGCGGTTTTAAAAAAGCTCTGGAAACAGCGGAAACCTTTTTATGACAGGGCTGATCTTATCATCCGGACAGACGCTCTCAGCGTTGCGCAAACAGCGGATAAGATCATTTCTCTTTTAATGAAGCGGTACGGCTTTCCCGGAACGTAAAAATATTTGACAAAATAAATAAGAAATATAATATTTACCATAACTTTCTAATTTTCTTCCGAGGAGGGCAAAGATGTTGGGACTTAAAGATTTCTGGGTTTCTGCAGGATTTCTTCTCATGATCTTGAGCGCGATCCTCTGCGTGGTATACGGTTTCATCAACTGGAACAAAGGCGGGGATATCCCCGGCTTTGAGAAAAAAGAAGAGGCTCAATGGGCCAAGGATGAGGCGAAACTGGAGAAGAACATATAATCTGCCTCCGTCATTCATGAAGGGATAATTAAAATTTAAAAAACAGAAGGGCAGGAAGTATCTTTCGCTTAATTTTTGGATGGGAAGTTCATAGAGAACAGGGCAGGAAAACTAATTATTGAAGGAGGGTGTCCATGAGTATTCTATACCTGACCATACTGGTCCTGATCTATCTGGCGATCATTGCTTTTTTATCGTACTACGCTTACCGTAAAACAACGACCGTTGCCGATTACCTGGTGGGAGGAAGGGCCATCCATCCTCTTATCATGGCTCTGTCATACGGTTCCACGTTCATCAGTACCTCCGCTATTGTGGGATTCGGCGGAGCTGCTGCTGTTTACGGGATGGGCATTCTGTGGCTCACGGTCCTGAATATCTTCGTGGGTATCTTCATTGCATTCGTTTATTTCGGAAAACGGACCAGGCTGATGGGATTTAACCTGAACGCCCATACCTTCCCCGAGTTCCTGGGCGAACGGTTTGATTCCCGGTTGCTTCAGGGACTGGTGGGTGTTGTTATCGTGATCGGCATGCCGCTTTACGCCGGCGTGGTGCTCATGGGCGGAGCCCAGTTCATTGCCGAGGTATTGAAGGTCAGTTATGATTCAGCCCTCTTCTTCCTGACCGCCATCGTAGCCATTTACGTCATCATGGGCGGCCTCAAAGGTGTCATGTACACAGACGCATTCCAGGGTTTCCTCATGTTCGTGGGTATGACTATTCTGCTGATTTTTGCATATATCAATGTTGGCGGTATCGTGCCCGGTCACCAGAAACTGACCGATATGGCCGACATTGCCGTAAAGGTCTTTGGCGCGAAAGGCCATACAGGCTGGACCTCTTTCCCGACGTTCGGGTCCGCGTTCTGGTGGCAGCTTGTGACCACTATTGTCATGGGCGTGGGTATCGGCGTTCTGGCCCAGCCCCAGCTGGTCGTTCGTTTCATGACCGTGAAAAGCGACCGGGAACTGAACCGGGCAGTGGGCGCAGGCGGTGTTTTCATCCTGATGATGACCGGCGTGGCGTTCATCGTAGGAGCCCTGGCCAATGTATATTTTTTCAACCATCCTGAATTCAAGTCCATTGCCATCGTGGCAGCCAAGAAGAACGTGGAGAACATCATCCCGCTTTTCATCAACACGGCCATGCCTCCCTGGTTCACAGGTGTGTTCATGATCACGCTCCTTTCCGCGGCCATGTCCACCATGAGCTCCCAGTTCCATACCATGGGCGCTGCCATAGGCCGGGATATCTACCAGAAATGGGCAGGCGGTAAAGGGAAGCCTATCTTTATCACGCAGATCGGTATTCTCATCACCATCATCATTGCCCTGTTCCTGGCCTGGGGATTGCCCAAGTTCTTTATGAATGCCGAGATGGGAACAGCTATCATTGCGCGGGGCACGGCCATCTTTTTCGGGCTGTGCGCTTCAGCTTTTCTTCCCATGTACGTGGGAAGTCTATATTCACGGAAGTTCACAAAGAGCGCTGCTTTTTCCGGATTCCTCGTGGGCTTTTTCGTGAGCCTTATCTGGATCCTCTTCTTCCATGTGAAGGAATCCCAGCCTTTGCTTCTGTGCAAAGCCCTGTTCGGACTTGATTCTCTGGTGGCCGGGACAACATGGGCGGAGGTGGACCCTCTGATCATTGCCCTGCCTCTCTCGGTGATTGCCACTATCGTGGGCAACAGGTTCGGTAAGCCTTTATCCCAGAAACATCTGGATAAGTGCTTTAAAGGCATTAAATAAATCCAAGCGGGGATCATATAGATCGATCAGGACAGCCGTATGCTCCAGACTGTCAGCGCGTTATCAGTTTCGGAGTCTGCGGCTGTCCTGGCAACGCCTTGTTTATAATGGAACAGACCTTTTCTTCCGGCATTACCGTTTGAAATCAGAATCTCAAATAATAATTTATCCGTATGGAGAATAAAAACCTTGCCCTCCTTTTCCTGAGGCTGGCAGATGCCCTGGAATTGAAAGATGAGAACAGATTTAAGATCATCTCTTACCGGAAAGCTGCCCAGGTCCTGGAAGGATTGGCCGCGGATGTCCGGGAATTCTACGAAAAAGATAAGCTGAGGGATATTCCGGGTATCGGCGAAGGTATTGAAAAAAAGATCAAGGAATATTTCGAAAAGGGAAAGATCAGTAAACTGGAGGAAGTGACGAAAGAACTCGGTCCGGAGCTCATCGATCTGCTCCGTATCCCGAACCTGGGTCCACGGACACTGGCCCTGGCTTCCCGGGAACTGAAAGTAAAGGACCTGGCAGGCCTGGAGAAAGCGATCAGGAGCGGATCTCTGGCCCGTCTTCCCCTGATGGGTGAGAAGAAGGTCGATCATATCCGGAAAGGCATAGATATCTACAAGCGGTCGCGGGAAAGGATGCCTCTGGGCAGCGTTTACCTTCTGGTGGATAAGATCGTGAAAGCGATGAAAGGCCTGAAAGAAGTTAAAAGCATTTCGCCGGCCGGTTCTTTCCGGAGGATGAAAGAGACCATTGCCGACATCGATATCCTGATCGCCGGGACAGATCCGGAAAAGATCATGGATCATTTTATCTCTCTCAGCATAGTGGACCGCGTTCTGGCCAGGGGAATGACAAAAAGCTCGATCCTGACCCGTGAGAATGTGCAGGTGGACCTGCGTGTCGTGGACCAGGCATCATGGGGTGCGGCCCTGCAGTATTTCACAGGCTCCAGGGAGCATAACGTGAAGCTGCGCGGAATGGCCAGGGAGATGGGACTGAAGATCAATGAATACGGTGTTTTCAGGAACAGCCGGATGATCGCGGGCCGGACCGAGGAAGAGGTTTACAGGACTCTGAAGCTCGATTATATCGAACCTGAATTGCGTGAAGCCAGGGGTGAGATCGAACTGGCCTCGGAACATAAACTTCCGGACCTTCTCCCTTATGAGGATTTTCCCGGTGAATTCCATGTTCATACCGATTACAGCGACGGATCAGCCACAGCCGAAGAGATGGTGAAAGCCGGTCTCGGGTCAGGGTACCGGTTCATCGGCCTCAGCGACCATAGTAAAAGCGCGCGTTATGCAGGAG
>JAQTRT010000287.1 GCA_028711675.1 bacterium
GGTGCTTGACATTTTTACATTTACACTGTCAAAATGTCAAGCACCGTCCCCCATTTTCAAATTTTAAAAGAAGAAGGAGTGATATGATAAAGTTTTAATTTATCAATCAGGAGACGGCGGCTCATCCTGGCTGTTTTTGCAGCTCTGGACACATTACCGCTTGTTTCTTTCAGCAGAGCCTTAAAGTACCTGGCCTCAAAATCAGTGACAACTTTCTCCTTGATGCTTTTAAAAGAGAGAGAGGTAACACGGGTCATTTCCTCCCCCAGTATGGCTTCCGGAAGGTCATGGGGAAGGATCAGACCGGTCTGGTTCAACAGCACAAGCGACTGGATGAGATTCAGTAATTCACGCACATTGCCCGGCCAGGAATACCGGATCAGATGCCTGATGGTCTTTTCATGCAGTCTGGCCTGCTTGTTGAACTTTTTATTATACTGTTCAAGGAAATGGCCGATCATCAGAGGGATATCCTCCTTCCTCACCCTGAGGGGCGGTACGATGATCTCCACGACATTAAGCCTGTGGTACAGGTCTTCACGGAATTTTTTCTCTTCGACCAGATCAGCGATCCTCTGATTGGAGGAGGCCAGGAGCCGGATATCGCACCGGATAACCTCATTTCCGCCTACCCTGATAAACTCGCCCTTTTCGATCAACCTGAGCAGTTTGGCCTGCACGTTCATGGAAGCGTTATTGATCTCGTCCAGGAACACTGTTCCCTTATCTGCTGTTTCAAAGATCCCGAACTTTCTGCTCACGGCACCGCTGAAAGCCCCTTTCTCATGGCCGAAAAGTTCGCTTTCCAGCAGGGATTCGGTCAAAGCCCCGCAATTCACGGGAATGAAGATATTGTCCCTTCTGTTGCTCCTCTGGTGCAGGGCTTGCGCGATCAGTTCCTTGCCTGTGCCTGTTTCCCCCTCGATGAGTACCGTGGTATCCTTATCCGCCACTTTCTGGATGATGCGGAATATCTTCTGCATGCTTTCGGACTTTCCGATGATATCGTGAAAATGGATCGGAAGGGGTTTGGTGAACGGGTCCCAGCCGGATTTCATGAGTCCGGGATCGAACAGCGGCCTGAAGACAACAAGGAAACCGATGTTCCGGCCATCCGTGTCTTTTAGAAGGGAAGCATTCATCTCAACGCTCAATTCACCGCGGTCCTTGGTACCCATGCGGTAGATCTGGTTCTCGCTGCGGCCGGCCGTTAAGATGGATTTAAAATCAATACGGGCTTTTATCTTTTCCTCTTCGAGTAAAAAATCAAGGATGTTCTGTTTGATGATCTCTTGTTTGGAAGGGACACCCATAAGCCGGATGGCGGCAGGATTGGCATCCACGATCCCGGCATCCAGGTCCGTAATGACCAGGCCGTCAGGAATCGTCTCAAAGATTATTTCAAGGTTCTTGTTTATCTTATCAATCTGCATCTTGACCTGATATGATCCCGTCAATGTCCAGAAGAACGATGATCTTCTTTTCCAGGTTCGCCACACCCTCGATCCAGTTTTGACGGACCGAGAACGTATCCAGTAAGGAACCTGTCCGGGTGATGGTTCCGGATTCAATATTCACGACCTGCTCGATGCTGTCCACGATAAGCCCCACAAGCTTCACGCCCTGTTCTATGATGATGATCTTGGTATCATCATAAACACGGCCCGTTTCCAGTCCCAGCTTCTTCCGTAAATCGATCAAAGGGACGATCCTGGAACGCAGGCTGATCATTCCTTCGATATAATCCGGCGTATTCGGCAGCCTGATCCGCGGCACGGCCCTGATGATCTCATGGATATGTTCGATCCTGATGCCGAAGCTTTTGTCGTTCAGAAGGAATTCGACGACCTGGATCAGCCCTGTGATCTCTCCGGCTGTCCCGGGCTGGTCTGTTGCATATCCTCTTTCTTCCACAGGGGATGGGATGACCGGGCTTTCCTTATGTTCCTTTTCCAGGGACTCCAGCAGTATCCTTTTCTTCTTCCCGATCTCTTCACGGATATCCTGGAGCTTATCCTTCCCTTCACCTGCTTCTGTTCCCGGACCCGGACTCATCACATCAGCCTTTATCGTTTCCTTTGGTCCTGCCTGGCCGGCTGCCGGAGGATGAGGAAGCTGGGACGGTACCTGTATATCCCACGGCCGTCGTGTTTTCCGTTTTCCCTGGTCCGGCTTAACAAACTTATCGTCAAATCCCGGGCACATCGTAACTCCTTTCACTCATATAAATTCATACAACAGAACAGCCCTGGTCCGGCCGCATTAAAAAGCTTTCCTTCCCTGTTCTCATCTGTTTTTTTACTTTATCCCAGGGACCGGCCTAATATCTCATGGGTCAAGGCCGAAATATCCTCTGCGGCCTTGGAAACAGGTTCATACTGGAATATGGTCATACCCTTGCTGGTGGCGCGCGTAATGGCAGTGGACTGCCGGATCACGCTCTTTAAAAGATAATCCGGATAATATTTCTCAAGAGCTTCCCTGGAATTCCGGCATATCCTGAATTTATCATTATAATAGTTCAGCAGAATGTGTTTATGCTTCAGTTCATAATTAAAATCATCTTTAATGTCCTTCAACGCTTCAAAGATTAGTTTCAGGCTCTGATAAGAGAGGAAATCGGCCAGAACAGGGATAATGATATCATCCGCAGCCAGCATGGAGTTCAGGTTCAGCAGGCCGAAATTAGGCGGCGCATCCATGACGATAAAATGATACTCATCCTGGATGGATTCCAGGGCTTTCCGCAGTTTGAACTCACGGGCGTTCAGGGAAATAAGGGATAATTCCACAGGGGACATATTGAAGTTCGAAGGGATGACGAACAGGTTCTTCAGCGATGAGGAGATGATAAGCTCCTGAATGGATTTTTTTTCGACCAGCACGTCGTACAGCGTGGCCTCATACTCCTCGCTGTTGAGCCCCATGCATGTGGTCAGATGGCCCTGCGGGTCCAGGTCAACGGCCAGGACCTTGTAGCCCAGTTCAGCCAGGCGAAAGGCGTAAGCGCTGGAGAGCGTTGTCTTGCCGGTACCGCCCTTGAAACTTAAAAAAAGCTGTTTACAGCCTTTGATGAACTTCAGGGGGATGTTCAGGACATAACGGATCTGTTCGATATCCTTAACAGATAATCCGTTCCTCCGGAGGTTCAGTTTCCCGCATGCCTTTTTAACGGTCTCCTCCGGCTGGCCCAGAAGGATCGCGGCTGATTTCCAGGTATAGAACAAAGGCCCCTCCTTCAAGTGGATGATCCACCGGCTCCTGTCCTGAGAACGATCAAGCGTAATTTCATTATATCATAAAATAAATTCCTGTCAAGCATAAAATATAATATTTATCCCTTGACAGGATTTTTTAAACCATTAAATTGG
Source organism: bacterium (assembly GCA_028711675.1). GTDB lineage: Bacteria > Spirochaetota > JAHITG01 > JAHITG01 > JAHITG01 > JAQTRT01. The sequence goes on from JAQTRT010000287.1 coordinate 3,372, forward strand.
GAGATACCCTTGACAGGGAAGGGCTTGATTAAAAACATCATCAATAATCCGGGAGGTCAGGATCATGTTAAAAAAATATACTCTATTTATCTCTTTCATTTCTCTTTTTCTCATCTTATCAGCTGTTATCCCGACAGAAGGGAACAGCCGGGAACAAATGGAGAGTGTGGACCCTGTCAGTCCTTTATTAAGCATCATACCGTCCAGCACACCGGACACCACAACAGCAGCCCTCGGTCTGCCCAACCCTCTGATCCAGAACGATTTTAATATCTTCTTTAATCCGTCACAGATCATGAATTACGGTACTGCATACGGCGAGGTATGGAAAGCCGGGGAGGTCTGGGGCGGGGCAACGGTCCGCCTTCCCCTGGAATTTAAACTCGGTATCTTTCTGGGC
>JAQTRT010000288.1 GCA_028711675.1 bacterium
TCTCGTATTTCTTGCATACGATCTTCATAAACGGTCCTCCTTTATACTATGCGGTCATTTTTTGAAATGATCCGGCTGTAACCTATATTCCCGCAGCACCGTACCTTCAGGTATGGTGATTATCGAAACCAACATATTCCGCAGCACCGTACCTTCAGGTGCGGTGATTGTTATAACCGACGGGGCTAAAGACCCGTCGCTACTTTTATTTTACACGCCATGTCATTCCTGAAATCAGGCATGCTGATCTTCAGGCCGTCTGCCGATGCTTTCACACCGATCTTCTTTATCATGACGCCTTTGTATGTATCCCAGAATTCCACGCTGTATACTTTATTCTTCATATCCCCGAGTGTCACAACGCTGTTCCTGATGACCAAAGCCTGGTCACGTTCCTTGAACCGCATCCCTTTCGCGTCACACAGCCAGAACAAGATAAGCTTGTCATCTTTCAATCCCGTCAGCTCCAGCGTTACGGTCCCTTTTTCCGACTGGCCGCTGAATTGGCCTGTTATGGGCCGGAAATCGTGCTCTCTGCGGTCCAGGCCCCGGTCAAATTCGGCCAGAGCCTTAAAATGATGATATAAATTATTCGGCTCGATATGGGTGTTCCACCACCAGGGCATGGCATTGCCTCCCGACTCGGTCATGTACTGGACCCAGAGCCCGGCATGGATGAAGACACCGGCCTTGTCAAGGTCCTCGATCCCGTCTTTAGAATCGCAGCCGAACTCAGCGAAGAAGAACGGCTTTTTAAATTCCTTCATGGCCAGGGGGAGGCTCTTCATCATCTGAAAGACCCCGGGATCATAATTATGGACCTGGGAATAATCGATGGTATCGAGGCCCAGCACGTTTTTATTGTAATCCTTATAATAGCTGGTAGTGACCATGTGCCGAAAAGGATCGATCTGTTTGATGAAGCCGGACATCTCCTTGTGCCATCGTGTATCGATATCCTTGTCAAAACTGTCCGTGAAATTAACCTCGTTGAAGAGCTCCCAGGCCAGGACATGGGTGCTGTACGCCCAGCGGCTGATGATGTATTGAACTCTTTTTTTATAAAGCTCCCTGGCTTTCTTATTAATAAAGAAATCCCTGGCTGTCGGACACGGCCCGCCATTCCGGACGTTGTAAGGATTGTTCTGCCACTCGGGATTGACGCCGGTGCTGAACGCGCCGTGAAAATCAAAGACAAGCTGGAGATAGATACCGTTCTTCCCGGCCAGTTCCACGATCCTGTCCAGTTTCCGGGCGTTCTCCAGGTTATAATTGTTCAATCCCCTGAAATAGCCCATGTTCTTCCATTCCAGGCCCACGTTCCAGTTCACGAGCCATACCCTGCTCCAGTTCTCTTTACTCTGCGATAGTCTGGAAAAATATCTTTCGTACTCCTCAACAGAGGCCCAGCACACGTTATGCCCGATAGGGTAATAATTTTTTCCTGAATCGAACCGGAAAAGACCGGGATACTTATCGTCCACCCTGATGAAGCCGTCCCTGTCCGGGCCCGCGCATTTCATCGAGGCTTTTTCGGACCGGTCCTCTCCTTTCAGGTTCCGGACCCTGACATCATAGGTCCAGAGCCCTTTTTGGCCGGGGCTGAACCGGATCTTCCAGACCGGATCTTCCACAGAACCTTCCTGCACATCGCCTGAATAAAGAAAACCCGCTACAACCGCCTGTTTTTTCTCAGGAGAAGTAAAATATCCCGTTACCTGGATCTCGGACGGATCGAACGGGTTCCTGCATGAGCCTGAGAACCGGACTGTAAGCTCGAACAGATCATAAAGCTGAACAGTATCATTGTTCTTCTCGACCGAAATTATCCTGGGAGGGCTGTATTCCCCCGGAACATCCTTTTTCTTCCCCTTGCCAGAGGAAGTGCTCCTGATCCTGCCTGTTCTTACGTTATCCATATAAAAATCTCCATATTGCACGCTCCCCAGATAAAAAATGAACATGATGTCACCCAGGCCCACATCCTTTTTCAGGCTTGTCCGGTAATCCCATCCTGAACCCGCGGACTTGAAATCGCTCTTCAGAAGGTCGAACTCGATATCCCTGTTCCATCCCTTTTTCAGCGCGACCTGAGGTGCTTCATAGAATTCCTCCGCATCAAGGGCCAGGGCCAGGGATACTTCCCCGGAATCCGTATCATTGTAAATATCCACGATGATCTTCTTTAACTGGTCCGGCGTTCCGCTTACGGGCGTCTTGATGAATATGCCCTTGTTGTTCGGCCTCCTGTTCTCCGGCGTAAAGCTCACCTTCAGCGAATAATCCCCCTCGGAACAGATATCAGCGCTGGTTTTAAGCCTGGCATAATCGCTCCAGGACTGCCATTCCCAGTTGTTCCCCTCCTCGATACCGTCAAGAAGCTGGTACGTATCGCCTGCCTGTAAGAATGTAAATCCTGTGACCGACATATAGATACAGATCAATAATCTAATTAATCTCATGATTCTTTTCCATCGGCACACCTGAAGGTACGCCGCTACAACCTGATTCCTATCATCTAATTTCCCGTATTCCCGTAGCACCATACCTTTAGGTATGGTGATTATCAAAACTTTTTCCTTATCAATATCATTTCAGCATCTTGTTCACGTCGCGGGTGGTCTCGTCCAGCACCTTGTCCATGGGTTCCAGGTCGAGCCATATCTTATCCAGTTCCCGGTTGATATAGTCCCGCACTTCGTCCCAGTTGGAGAGCTTGGGCTCCAGTTCCGCGCATTTGATCATGTCGATAAAAGCCCGCTCGTTCTGCGGCGGCGGGGAGAGGAAATATTCCGAACCGGCGATGCTCTTTAAAGCAGGCGCGGAAAAGTCGGACTGCATCAGCAGTTTCTGTCCCTCGAACCCTGTGGCGAATTTGATGAACCGGAAGGCGGCTTCCTTGTTCTTCGATTCAGCCGGTATGGCCAGGCACGATCCGCGGCCTGAGCCCGCCATCTTTTTTTTCCGGGGCATCACCACCACATCCCATTTAAAACCAGTGATCTCTTTCTTGAATTTCGGGACCATCCAGTGGCCGTCCGGGATCATGGCCACACGGCCCATGATGAACATCATCCTGCCGTCCGTGTCCTGGAAATCGGAGTTCTTGGGAGCTACCTTGTAGGTATAACTCAGGTCATAGCAGAATTTAACTGCTTCTTTCACGGCTTTGGTATTGAGCAGGCATTGTGTGGGTTTCTCCACCCGGTTGAACATGGAACCGTTGTTCTGGCTGATGGCCAAATCGCTGTCATAATATGCCAGGCCGTACTGATCTATAACATTGTCCTTGTTCTTATCCTTTGTGAGCTTTTTACTTACTTTGATCAGGTCGTCCCATGTCCACCCTTTTTTCGGGTACGGGAGCCCGGCTTCGTCGAACAGGGATTTATTGTAGAACATCACGATAGCCGCTACATCGTTCGGCAGGCCGTACACATGTTTATCTTTCATGTACGGCTGTATGGCCACGTCAAAAAAATCCTTTATCCTGAACTCCTTGTTTTTAGTCAGGAACGGGGTCAGGTCTGTCAGCGCGCCTTTCTCGATATAGCCTGTCATGCGGTTCGACTCCAGGAAGATGACATCAGGCGGCGTGCCGGCCGTGATCATGGTAAGTATCTTGGACCAGTATCCGTTGTAATCCACGTTCTCGATCCTTACCGTGATACCCGGATTTTCTTTCATGAACTCGTCAGCCACTTTTTTCCAGATCTCCAGCAGCACAGGTTCGCCCCTGGTCAGGTAC
>JAQTRT010000034.1 GCA_028711675.1 bacterium
GGTTCCCGTAATCCGGGATTGGCTTGTTTGACAGCATCCTGGAATGCCATGGAACCGGCTATCTGGAACGCGATATCGGATGAATCAACCGGATGGAAGGAACCATCAAGCAAGGTCACTTTAATATCAATCAAAGGATAACCGCCGATCGGACCGCTCCGCAATGCCGCTTCAACCCCTTTTCTCACTGATGGAACATATTCCCGGGGAACCGAACCGCCTTCCACTTCATTGACAAATTCAAATCCGCGTTTAAAATTATGCTCTACCTGCAGGACAACATGGCCGAATTGGCCGTGGCCGCCGGTTTGTCGGATATATTTCCCTTCTGCTTTCTGCTTCAACTGGATCGTTTCCCGGTAAGCTACCTGGATCTTCCCTACATTCGCTTTAACACTGAACTCCCGTAATAATCTATCCACAATGATTTCAAGATGAAGCTCTCCCATGCCGGAAATAATAGTCTGACCGGTCTCCTCGTTTTTATTCACTTTAAAGGTGGGATCTTCTTCAGTCAGTTTATGGAGGGCCATCCCCAGTTTATCTTCATCGGCCTGGGATTTCGGTTCAATGGCTATGGCGATGACCGGTTCCGGAATATCCATCGATTCCAGAAGAATAGGATGGCGTTTATCGCACAAGGTATCCCCGGTCTGCGTGATCTTCAGTCCCACGATAGCACAAATATCCCCTGCGTAGATCTCTTCTACATCCTCTTTCTTGTTGGCATGCATCTTAACCAGCCGGCTGATCCTTTCCACTTTATCTTTAACCGGATTATAAACCACTGTCCCGGCAGTCAATGTTCCGGAATACACCCGGATATATGTTAATTTACCCACATAGGGATCAGTAGCTACTTTAAAAGCAAGGGCTGCCAAAGGAGCATCATCTTTAGCTTCACGCGTGATCGTTTTTTCTGAATTCGGCTGGAGACCCTGCATAGGAGGGATATCGACAGGGGAGGGAAGATAATCCACGATACAATCGAGGAGTTTCTGAATGCCTTTGTTCTTTAAAGCCGCGCCGCATACGACCGGAACGATCAAATTTCTGATCGCTCCTTTCCTGATAACAGCTTTGATCTCATCGACCTCTACGTGTTTTCCTTCGATATATTTTTCCAGGATAGCATGTTCCACATCAGCCAGCTTCTCGATCAGTTTATCCCTGTGATGTTTCACTTCATCCTTCATGTTCTCCGGTATCGGAACTTCGATGACCTTCTCGCCCAGGCTCTCCGTTTCCCATTCATAAGCCTTTAATTCCACAAGGTCCACGACACCTTTAAAGGTCTCCTCCTTCCCGATAGGTAAAAAGAGCGGCTGGACGTTATTGGATAATCTCTGCCTGATCATTTCAACGACCCGGTGAAAATCAGCTCCCACCCGGTCCATTTTATTGATAAAAGCGATCTTAGGAACACCATATTTTGTGGCTTGATGCCATACGGTCTCGGATTGCGGTTCCACTCCTTCCACGCCGCTGAAAATACCGATGGCGCTGTCCAGAACACGCAATGAACGTTCGACTTCCATAGTGAAATCGACATGCCCGGGCGTATCAATGATGTTAATTCTGTGATCCTTCCAGAAACAGGTTGTAGCCGCGGCGGTGATGGTTATTCCCCGTTCTTTCTCCTGGATCATCCAGTCCATTTCTGCCGTACCATCATGGACTTCACCTAATTTATACGTTTTTCCGGTATAAAAAAGTATCCGTTCCGTAATGGTAGTTTTTCCAGCATCAATATGAGCAATGATCCCAATGTTCCTTTGTTTTTCTATGGGGATTTCTCTTGGCATCGCGACCTTTTTTAAAACCTCCGGGATTCTCTTTTACCAGATAAAATGAGCAAAAGCTCTGTTGGCTTCAGCCATTTTATGCGTATCTTCTCTTTTCTTTATGGATGCGCCTGTATTATTATATGCATCAGAGATCTCAGCTGCCAGTTTTTCCGACATGGACCGTCCTTTCTTATTCCTTGCATACGTAATAAGCCACAGGATGGCCAGGGCAACAGCACGTTCCGGCGGTACTTCCACCGGGATCTGATAGGTTGCACCGCCTATCCTTCTTGATTTAACTTCCACTTCCGGTTTGATATTGTTCAAAGCCTGGTCAAATACTTCCATGCCTTTCTTATTCATTTTCTTTTCCAGAATATCAAGCGTATCATAAACGATCCTTTCCGCCGTGCTCTTTTTCCCTTCGATCATTATTTTATTGATGAGCCGGCCTAAAGTGACGTTACCGTATTTAATATCCGGTTTTGATTCCCTTCTAAATACTCTCTTTTTTCTTGACATAAATAAAGTCCTTTTTCTTTTTCCGTTTACGCTTTTGGACGTTTGGCTCCGTACTTGGAACGGCCTTTTCTTCTATCGACAACACCCAGGGTATCGAGAGCGCCCCGGATAATATGGTATCTTACTCCCGGCAGATCTTTGACCCTGCCGCCTCTGATCAGAACAACAGAATGTTCCTGTAAACTATGACCTACACCCGGTATATAAGCGGTTACTTCGATCTGATTGGTCAGCCTTACGCGTGCCACTTTTCTAAGAGCCGAATTGGGCTTTTTAGGAGTAAAGGTCATGACCCTGGTGCAAATCCCTCTTTTTTGCGGGGAACCCATAAGGGCCGGTGACTTGCTTTTCCGATTCAGCTGTTTTCTGCCTTTTCTGATTAGTTGACTAATAGTTACCATAAATGTAAATTAACCTCGGTCAAAAATGTTGAAATAAATTAATATTTTCATTTCTAATGTCAACAAAAAAAATTAATTTTTTTCCGATTTTCTTTATATTTCTACCTCTTCCAGTTCCTTTTTCTTGGCAATATTAAGGATTTCTTTAGCTTTTTGCAACCTGGCATCCGGAATATCAAGCTCAATATTATCATAGACCTTTAAACCCGTACCTGCCGGAATAAGATGTCCAATAATGACATTTTCTTTCAAACCCAGCAAGTTCTCGATCTTAGCTTTTATAGCCGCATCTGTCAGCACCTTTGTGGTTTCCTGGAAAGAAGCGGCAGATATCCAGCTGTCCGTGTTCAAGGAAGCTTTAGTTATACCTAAAAGGAACGGCCTGCCCATAGCCGGCCTGCCGCCTGCCTTGATAACCTGTTCATTCATTTCGTTGAACTTGAATTTATCCACAATGTCCCCGATCAGGGACTTGGTATCACCCACATCCGTGATCTCAATCTTCTTCATCATCTGTCTGATGATGACCGCGATGTGTTTATCGTTGATCTCTACGTTCTGGACCCGGTAAACTTCCTGGATCTCGTTCAAAAGGTATTCCTGCAGGGCCTGATCGCCTTTGATCTTTAAAATATCTTCAGGATCGATGGGGCCGTCGTTCAGAGGATCACCCGCTCTGATCATATCACCTTCATGGACCGTAAGATGCGCACCGATTGGAGCATAATATTTATGCTCCTCACCTGTATCAGACATGACTTTAATGATCCTTTTTCCTTTCACGATACCGCCAAATTCGACCGTACCGTCGATCTCACTGACCACGGCGCAATCCTTCGGTCTCCGGGCTTCGATCAGGTCTTCAACACGGGGCAGACCGCCCGTAATATCCTTGGTCTTGGATATCTGTTCAGGGATCTTGGAGATGATGGCCCCGGAATCCACTTTATCCCCTTCTTTCACGGTCAGGTTAGCTCCGTAGGGAAGAACATAGTTCTCTGTCTTTCCATCGTCGCCGATAACAGCGATCCTCGGCTGCAGTTCCAATTCACGTTCCTTGCTCTTGATGATGATCCTGTTATAGAAACCGGTTACCTCGTCCTTTTCTTCTTTCAGTGTCTGCCCGACAATAATATCCTTGAACTTGATCTTACCGGCATGTTCCGTGATAATAGGTTCATTGAAAGCATCGTACTGAGCAATCAATTTTCCTCTATCGACGATCTGTTCGGCATCGGTAAAGACCTGTGTTCCGATCTTCAGTTTACTCACTTTCTTTTCGCTCATGATAACGTATTTATCGTTGATCTCTTTCAGGGTCCCGATATGGCTGGCAATGATCTTTTCCTTCTTGGAGACCGTTCCTATCACTTCGCCGTTAATGACCTTTTTATTCAGCTCCACGGATAATTTCATGCTCTTCTTATCGAACATCTGAAAGATCTGCCGGTAGATGATCTCACCTCTGCGGCTCAACAATTTAGCGTTCCCTTTCTCTATGATACGTTTGGGTATCTTTTCTATATAAACAGGATAGCCGAACATAATACGCCCTTCCTCGAATTCCGTATGGGCTGTTCCTCCGATATGGAATGTCCTGAGGGTCAGCTGCGTACCGGGTTCGCCGATGGATTGGGCGGCAATGATACCGACAGCTTCACCGATCTCGACCAGGTGTCCTGTCCCCAGGTCACGACCGTAGCAGAGTCGGCAGATCCCTCTTTTCGATTCGCAGGTCAGGACAGAACGGACCTTCAGGGAATCAATTCCGGCGTTCACGATCTCTTCCGCTTTTTCCTCGGTAATCTCTTCGTTGGCCTTCACGATCGAGGTCCGTGATCCCGGATAATAGATATTCTGCAGTGAAATCTTTCCGATGATCCTGTTCCGGTAATACGACAGCTCTTCTTCATCTGTTGAACGGGCTTTAATCAGGAGTCCGTTGATTGTCCCGCAGTCGTTCTCAATAATCACAACATCCTGCGCCACATCGATCAAACGCCGTGTCAGATAACCCGCATTAGAAGTTTTTAAAGCTGTATCGGATAATCCTTTCCTGGCTCCGTGAGTGGAAATAAAATATTCAAGTACAGTCAATCCTTCTTTAAAATTAGAAATAACCGGCAATTCGATGATCTCACCGGACGGTTTGGCCATCAGACCCCTCATTCCGGAGAGCTGCCTGATCTGCTGTTTATTTCCTCTGGCTCCGGTGTCCACCATCATATAAACGGGATTAAAACCATTCTTGCTGTTCTCCAGCTCTTTCAACATCTCTTCGGTCACTTTTTCATTGGTGGAGCTCCAGATATCGATAACCTTGTTCTTCCTTTCGGAATTGGTAATGAACCCGTTTTTGTAATACTCCTCTATTTTTTCCACTTCTTTATTGGCTTTACTGATGATCTCATATTTACTTTCAGGTATGATCACATCATCGATACCGATCGTGATACCATAATAAGTTGAATAATGGAAACCGATCTCTTTCAACCGGTCCAGTGTCTGGGCTGTCTCGTTGACGCCGAATTTCCTGTACAGATCATAGATAATCCTGGCCAGTTCCTTGCTCTTCATAAAAGTGTTAACGAACGGATATTGTGAGGGAAAGGCCTCATTGAGTATCAGCCGGCCGAGACTTGTTTCCCGGTATTCATTGTTTATCCTTATTTTAATCAGGGCGTTCAGGCTTATGATCCCTTTTTCAAAAGCCATATGGGCTTCTTCCTTACAGGAGAAGACCTTTTTCTCCCCTTTCCCGTCTTTTTCCAGCTTGGTCAGGAACCCGATACCCAGTACCATATCCTGTGAAGGATACACGATGGGTTTACCGTTGGCCGGAGAGAGCAGATTTTTGGAAGAAAGCATCAGCATCCAGTTCTCGATCTGGGCCTCATATGACAACGGCACATGCACCGCCATCTGATCTCCGTCAAAGTCGGCATTAAATCCTTTACACACAAGAGGGTGAAGCCGGATGGCTTTTCCTTCGATAAGGACAGGCTCAAAGGCCTGGATACTTAACCTGTGCAGGGTCGGGGCGCGGTTGAGGAAAACCGGGTGGTTCTCCACAACTTCTTCCAGGATCCCCCACACAACCTCTTCCTCGGAGTCGATCAGCTTTTTCGCGCTTTTTATATTATTGCTGTAACCCTTTTCCACGATCTTCTGCATAACAAATGGCTTAAAAAGTTCCAGGGCCATTTTTTTCGGCAATCCTGCCTGATGAAGCTTCAGTTCAGGTCCCACCACGATAACGGACCTTCCTGAGTAATCCACGCGTTTACCCAGAAGGTTCTGCCGGAACCGGCCTTGCTTGCCTTTCAGCATATCGGAAAGGGATTTCAAAGGTCTGTTCTGCGCACCTTTCACAGCCCTTTTCTTCCGGCTATTGTCAAATAAGGCATCCACAGCCTCCTGCAGCATCCTTTTCTCGTTCCGGATGATGATATCCGGTGCGTTCAGGAGCATGAGCCTTTTCAAACGGTTATTCCTGTTAATCACCCTTCTGTAAAGATCGTTCAGATCGGATGTGGCAAAGCGTCCGCCTTCCAGCTGGACCATCGGTCTGAGTTCGGGAGGAATGACGGGAATTACCTCCAGGATCATCCACTCCGGCTTATTCTTCGAGTTCTTGAAATCCTCAAGGATCTCAAGACGCTTGAGGATCTTTTTATCCGTTTTCATTCCTTTTTCAAGCATCTTTTCACGTAATTCCTTTATTTCGCTTTCCAGGTTGATCTCCTGAAGAAGCTTCTTAATGGCATACGCGCCAAGACCATAAATGATACCGGCTTTCATCTCCCCGATGGTCTTTTCCTTTTTTTCTATATCCACGATATATTCAGCGAATTTATCTCTCAGGGTCTCATACTGCTCTTTGTACGTGTTCCGGATATGCTCATTGACGACGAATTCATCACCGCTCTCTTTGGCCTTGTTCTCGGCAGCCACGATATCATTGGTATGCTTATTATAGATGATCTCATAGATGATGTCATTGATGATCTCGTAGAAGATCTCTTCCGGATACACATCCTTAACTTTTAATTTATTCTTGATATACTGGTTGATATTCGGATCGATCTCCTTTAAAACGGAATTATCGATATCGACGATAATGATCCTTTCACAATAAATGACGCTTCTGAGGTCGTTGATGGAGATGTTGAGAAGCAGGCCGATACGGCTGGGGATGTTGGAATAAAACCAGATATGGGCAATGGGAGTGGCCAGTTCAATATGCCCCATCCGTTCCCTTCTTACCTTGAAATGAGTGACTTCCACACCGCAGCGGTCACAGACAACGCCTTTATAGCGGATCCCCTTGAATTTTCCGCAAGAACATTCCCATTCCTTTGTCGTCCCGAATATCTTTTCGCAGAATAATCCGTCTCTTTCAGGTTTCAAGGTCCGGTAATTGATGGTCTCTGGTTTTTTCACCACACCGTAGGAAATCTCACGTATTCGGTCCGGTGAGGCCAGCCCGATTTTTATAGACGCAAGGTTAATAAACTCTTTCATTATTAATACCTTCCTTGTAAAATTCGTTCACAGTTCCTAGTCCCCGGTTCTCCCTGAATGGCCGGCCGGGAACTATGAATTTCTTCTGATTCTATCATCAAATGAAGGACCTTTCAGTTTAATCCAGCTTGTGCTGGAACCTTCATAGAGATTGATCTGCTGGCTCCTGTTGTTGTACGCGGTAATATCCAGACATAAACCCCTTAATTCCTGGATCAAGACATTAAAGGATTCCGGGATACCGGGCGAAGAGGCGTTCTTGCCTTTTATGATGGATTCATAGACCCTGGCCCTTCCCATCATATCATCAGATTTAACTGTCAGGAGTTCCTGCAATGTATTGGAAGCACCATACGCTTCCAAAGCCCATACTTCCATTTCCCCGAACCTCTGGCCGCCGAACTGGGCCTTGCCGCCAAGAGGCTGCTGGGTGACAAGAGAATAAGGACCTGTTGACCGGGCATGAATCTTATCATCCACAAGATGGCCCAATTTAAGCATATACATATAACCCACGGTTATCGGGTTCAGGAATTTTTCGCCTGTGCGGCCGTCGAACATAACGGTCTTGCTGAAGGAGGGCAAACCAGCTTCTTTTATTAATCTTTCGATCTCCTCAGGTTTTGGGCCTTCAAAAATAGGAGTAATGAATTGGGATCCCATCACTTTGCCGACCCAGGCCAATTGAGTTTCAAGGATCTGTCCGATGTTCATACGGGAAGGAACACCGAGGGGATTCAATACCATTTCCACGGGTGTACCGTCGGGTAAATAAGGCATATCCTGTTCAGGCAGGATCCTGGCCAGTACACCTTTATTCCCGTGGCGTCCCGATAATTTATCGCCGACCTGCAGCTTCTTCTTGCTGGCGATATAAACCTTAACCAGCGTCTCGATTCCCGGTTCCAGGTCATCCCCTTTCTCGCGGCTGAAGACCTTAATATCCATCACCGTGCCTTCCACTCCGTGCGGCAGGCGGAGAGAGGTGTCGCGGACATCCCGCGCTTTTTCGCCGAAGATGGAATGCAGGAGTTTGTATTCCGGTGTCAGTTCTGATTCTCCTTTCGGAGTGACTTTTCCCACAAGGATACTGCCGGGCTTTACTTCGGCGCCAATCCGGATAATACCGTCCTCGCCGATATCCTTGAGAGCGGCTTCGCTTAAATTCGCTATATCCCGGGTAATGATTTCTTTACCCAGCTTGGTGTCCCGGGCCATTACCTCGAATTCCTCAATATGAATTGAAGTAAAAGAATCGTGCCTGAGCAGTTTTTGACTGACAAGGATAGCATCCTCATAATTATATCCTTCCCAGGGCATGAAGGCTACCAGGATATTCTTTCCCAGTGCCAATTCACCATTAGCGATACCGGGACCGTCAGCGATCACGTCTCCGGCTTTTACTGAATCACCGATCGAGACGATAGGCTTCTGGTTATAACAGGTATTCTGGTTGGTCCTCTGAAATTTCTCCAGTTCATAGATATCCAGGTCGTTTTTATTATTCCTGTCATTAGGCTTGATGACAATCTTATCCGCTTCCACGTCTATCACTTCCCCATCCCGTTTCGAGAAAACAACGGAGCCTGAATTCCTGGCTGCCACTGTTTCCATCCCTGTCTGGACCACAGCTGCTTCTGTCTTCAGCAGCGGGACTGCCTGCCTCTGCATGTTCGAACCCATGAGAGCCCGGTTCGCATCATCATGTTCCAGGAAGGGGATCAGAGCAGCGGAGATACTGAACACCTGCAGAGGACTTACATCCATATAATCCACGTTCTTGGCCTGTATGAACTGAAAATTATTCTTATAACGCACTGATACGACCTTTTCCTTGAACGTACCGTCATCTTTCAGAGGCGCGCTGGCCTGGGCCACGATCTTGTTCTCTTCCTCTGCCGCGGTGAGGTATTCTATCCTGTTGGTCACTCTGCCGTTCTCCACCTTTTTATAAGGTGTAATGATAAAACCGTATTTATTCAATTTGGACATGATCGCCAGTGATACGATCAATCCGATATTGGGACCTTCCGGGGTTTCGATGGGGCACATACGTCCGTAATGCGTATAATGAACGTCCCGTACTTCATATCCGGCCCGACCTCTGGTCAGACCACCTGGCCCGAGAGCGTTCAGACGCCGCTTATGCGTGAGTTCGGCCAGAGGATTGGTCTGGTCCATGAACTGGGAAAGCTGGCTGGTCCCGAAAAATTCATTCAATGCGCTTGAGATTGGTTTAACACTGATCAGGCTCTGGGGGGTCAGAGAGGTCAATTCCTGGATCGTGAACCTCTCCTTGATGATCCTTTCCATTTTCGCGAAAGCTGTTTTTAATTCATTAGTGATCAATTCGCCCACGCAACGTATCCGGCGGTTGGAGAGATGATCGATATCATCAGCCTCTTCTTCCTGAATATAAATCTTAATCAGGCGGTCAATGGTCCGGATAAAATCCTCCATCACCAGAGCTGTCGTTTTCAAGGGCGGGTCATAACTGAACTTTTCATTAATATTGAACCGACCGACCTCGCTTAAATTATAATATTCCTCGCTGAAGAAGAGGGACTGGAATTCCTCTTCGATCGTTTTTGGATTAATGATCTCGCTCGGACGGATAATGCTCATGATGTTCTCAATGCAGGTCAGCACGGAGTTTTCCTTGTCCTTCACGATACTTTTAGTCAGGAGGATCTCATCATTATATTTTTCCGTTTCGATCACATGCACATAGGGTAACTTGTCATAGAGGATCTGTTCGACAATATCAGCGGTAATCTTCTCCCCTACTTCGAGAAGCACCTCCGTCCCTTCCTTATTGAAGAGCGGTACGGCCAGGAATTTACCCAGCAACAGACCGGTAATTTTATCTTTATCGATCCTGTTCCCGGGAGTAACGGCCTCTATTTTCTGGACCTTATAAAAAATCTGTAAAATAACCTGGCTCAGATTGTATAAAAAGGTCTTTTTCTCGGATACCTTCTCCCCTTCCGTTAATTCAGTAGTCTTGACGAATGATATATACTTATATTCCTCATAATCCGGTAATGTTTTCGAGATGCTTCCCGCCACTTCATAAGGCGTCAATCCCAGTTTCAGCTTCACTTCCGCCTTATTGCCGTCCGAGGATTCGGAAACTTCCTTCTCCACAACATAAAATGAATTATTCTCGCTCTCAGACAGCTTGGCTTCGCTTTTAACAAAGATAAGCTTGCCGGTGATCGGGATTTTATTAGCTTCTTCTTTTGTCATCTTTAAAAGAAGATCATGTCTTCCATGTTCATGGATCTTATAGATCCCAAGGGTTCCCAAGCCGATGGATTTAAAGAACGTTCCGAGGTAGATCTTCCTTTTTCTGTCGATCCTGACAATGATGAATCCCTTATTATCGATCTCAAATTCCACCCAGGCCCCTTTATCGGGGATGATCTTGGAAGAGAACAGGTTATGAAGGCTGTCATACCCGAAGAAGACACCAGGTGAACGGTGTATCTGATTGACCACCACGCGTTCAGCCCCGTTGATGATAAAAGTTCCGCGGGTTGTCATCAAAGGCAGATCACAGATGAAGATATCCTGTTCCCTCACTTCGCCGGTTGTCTTGAAGATAAGCCTGAACTTGGCCTTGATGGGAACGGAAAAGGTCTTGCCCATGAGCTTGGCGTCCCGTTCTGAATATTTCGCCTCACCCACATAATACTCGATAAAATCGATGATGATATTGCCGTCCGGAGAGGTTATGGGAAAAACGGATTTAAAAACACTCTGAAAGCCTTCAAGAGGCCTGTTTTCCGGTTCAACCTTGCTCTGCAGATAAGATTCAAAAGAATTTACCTGGATCTCAATGAGATCAGGGATGGTATTTATATTCTTTTTGATCGAACCAAAATAGATTTTTTTAATTTTTTCCATTTTTTACCTCATTATTCATGAGTTCAAAGGATAAGTGTTCCGGATGTCTATCAACAATATATCTGTGATAATTGATCAAGGATTAGTCTATCTCAACTATAGCACCGACCGCTTCCAGTTTCTTCTTGATCTCCTCAGCTTCCTGTTTGGACACTTTTTCTTTAACAGGCTTATTGCCGCTCTCTACCAGTTCTTTCGCCTCCTTCAGGCCCAGATTGGTGATCGCTCTTACTTCTTTAATGACCCCGATCTTCTGGTTACCGCCTGATTTCAGGATGACGTTAAACTCCGTTTTTTCTTCAGCGGCTGGGGCACCGGCTCCTGCTGCCGCTCCGCCTGCAGCAGGCGCTGCGGCTACCATGGCTGCGGCTGTCACGCCGAATTTCTCCTCTAAGGATTTTACCAGCTCATTCAATTCCAATACGGTCATACCCTCAATGGCCGAAATTATCTTATCATTGGTTATTCTTGCCTCTGTCATAATATTATTAACCTCCTTAATACTATTTCGCTTTTTTAGATTCTATAGCCTTTAAAACCAATACTGGTTTCGATACTATATTCTTTAATACATAAACAAAACGGCTGACCGGTGAATTGAACAGGTACAGCAGTTTTGCAATAAGCTCTTCCCTGGAAGGGAGATTGGCCAGGACCTTGATCTCTTCCAGATTAAAGACCTTATTCTCTATGAACGCGACCTTGATCTTCAGCTTCTCGTTATCTTTGGAGAATTTATAGATGATGTTGACCGTTTTGACAAAATCATCCTTCTGGCACATGACCATGCCGATAGGGCCTTTGAACCAGTCATCATTAAAATCCAGACTGAGCTTCTTGTAGGCCAGTTTGGCCATCCTGTTCTTGATGACCTTGAACTCACTGTTCACTTCATATAATTTTTTCCTCAGCTGACTGATCTGTTCCACATTCAATCCCTGGTATTCGGCGATGATGAAGTGCTTGGCTTTCTTGAATTTATCCGCAAGCTTCTCGACAAATGTAATTTTATACTGTTGTACCATATATTACTCCATGTTCCTATAAAATTTCCTTAAAATCGATCTTGACCCCGGGGCTCATGGTCCGGGATAAGGTAAAGCTTTTTATATACTCCCCTTTGATATCCTGGGGTCTTATCTTGCTTAAACTATGAAAAAATTCCTTGGCATTCTCCAGTATCTTTTCCGCTTCCATGGAAGCCCTGCCGACAGAGATGCCGATGATCCCGTCCTTATCGGATTTATATTCCGTCCGGCCTCGTTTCGCCTCGTCCACAGCCTTCTTAATCTCGAAGGTGACCGTTCCGGTCTTGGGATTGGGCATCAGGCCTTTTTTACCCAGGGTCGGGCCCAGTTTACTCACCTCTTTCATCATATCCGGAGTGGCTATGACAGCGTCAAAATCAAACCAGCCTTTCTGGATCTTATCAATGATATCCGCATCGCCGATAAAGTCCGCGCCTGCCTTTTTGGCCTCCTCGGCCTTTTCGCCCTTGGCGATGACAACAACGCGTTTGGTTTTTCCGAAGGTATGGGGGAGAATGATAACGCCCCTGATCCTCTGGTTCTTGTTCAGGTTCAATTTCACGGTGATATCGACGGATTCATCGAATTTTCGGGCCGGAAGTTCTTTTATGATCTTCATGCCTTCTTCCAAAGGATATATTTTCGTCTTGTCCACTTTCTGTAAATCACTCTTATACTTCTTGCTTCTCTCTCTCGACATGGCTATTTTACCTCTGATTTTATTATCTACTAAAGAAAGATTGACTCTTTCATCCGATATCAGTTATTCTTCAATCTCAACTCCCATGCTCCGCGCAGTTCCTGCAATGATCTTCTTGGCGGCTTCTACATCATTGGCGTTCAGGTCTTTCATCTTCTGCTTGGCAATCTCTTCCAGCTTCTGTTTACCTAATTTCCCCACCTTGTTCTTATTTGGTTCCGCAGAACCTTTCTCCAGGCTGATGGCTTTTTTAATCAATATGGCGGCTGGCGGAGTCTTGGTAATGAAGGTAAACGTCTTATCTTTATATACCGTTATCACGACAGGGATGATCGTATCTCCCATCTTGGATGTGGCTTCATTGAACTTCTTGCAGAAGTCCATGATATTCACGCCGTGCTGGCCCAGAGCAGGACCGACCGGAGGTGCCGGATTGGCCTTTCCGGAAGCTATCTGCAGTTTTATAATAGCTGAAATAGGTTTTGCCATAACGCCTTTCCTTCCTTATAATTTTTCGATCTGTAAAAAATCCAGGTCCACAGGAGTGGGCCGGCCGAAAATTTCCACGCTTACTTTCACAAGGCCCTTTTCCATATTAATGCCTTCCACGATCCCCTGGAATCCCTTGAAAGGCCCGTCAATGATCTTGACCTTCTCATCCACGCTCACAAAAACCTTGGATATCGGTTTCTCGCTCTCGGTTTTCACGGATTCAACTTTATTCAGAATATTATTCAGTTCTTTTTCGGTAAGGGGTTTGGGGAGCTTTCCTGTCTTGAATCCCAGGACATTAGCGATCCCCGGGATCATGGTAAGACGCTTCACGTTCTCATTATTCATTTCCATCTTCACCAGAATGTATCCGGGAAAGAACTTTCTTTCCTTGCTGACCTTCTTACTGTTCTTCATTTCGACCACTTTTTCCACAGGTACCTTGACATCGTAAACGATATCCTTTAATTCATTCTCCATTTTTCCCTGCAGAATGCCTGACACACGTTTTTCCTGCGAAGACGATGTATGAACAATATACCAGCCGATCATAATTATTTAATCACCTTTTCAATGACGAAAGAAATTACTTTATCCACGAAGCCAAGGAACAAAGCCAGTGCTAAAACCGTGAGCAGGACGATATAGGTCGAGTCCTTTACCTCATCCTTTTCCGGCCAGGATACTTTTTTCAGCTCTGTGACAGACTGTTTGAAGAATTCTATAATTTTATTCATCATAATCTTTTTCCAATCAGGCCCGGCAGGACTTGAACCTGCAGCCCCTGGTTTTGGAGACCAGTGCTCTAGCCAATTGAGCTACGGACCTATTTTGTTTCCTTATGCAATGTATGTTTCCTACAAAACTTACAGTATTTCTTGACCTTGATCTTCTCGGTCTTAAGCTTTTTATTCCGTGTACTTGTATAATTCCTGTTCTTACAGGCCTCGCATTCCAACGTTACAATTTCTCTCACCGTGTTTTCTCCTGTTCAGTTGATAAGCCCATGACCAGAATTGAACTGGTGACCCCATCCTTACCATGGATGTGCTCTACCAGCTGAGCTACATGGGCGAGTTTAAATGAGTGCTACAATATATATATTTCAATTTTAATGTCAACCTTTTTTTGTCTTTTTTTGATTTTTTTTAATGAAAACAGGTATAAAAAAAATTAAAATTCTGGCATATTTCTTGCAGTTTTTATCTTTTTACCTATTTATATGCTCTATCAGAATTTTTATCCCGATACCGATCAGGATAATTCCGCCAAAAATCTCCATTTTTTCACCAAGAAGATATCCGAATTTTTTACCGATAAAAACCCCGATAAATGAGATCAGAAAAGTGACGCCCCCGATAATGATCACAGGATACATGATACTGATATTTAACAGTGAAAGGCTTAAGCCAACAGCGAGAGCGTCTATGCTGGTGGCCAGGGAAAGGAGCAGCAGGACCGGAAGTTTTAAACAAGTCTCCTTTTTTTCCGTGTTTTTTTGGATCACCGCCTCATAGATCATCTTTCCGCCGATAAAAACAAGAAGCCCGAAAGCGATCCAGTGATCGATACTTAAAATTAAATTTTTTAATCCCAGACCGGCCAGCCAGCCCAGGAGAGGCATTAAGAACTGGAAAGCACCGAAAAAAAAAGCAATCCTGACAGCATCGATAAGTTTTATATTTTTTACGGTAAATCCATTCGTGATAGCCACGGCAAAAGCATCCATAGCCAGGCCCACGGCAATGAGCATGATCGTCAGAAAATCCATTTTAATCTTAATCCTGTTATTTTAAAAACAAGGTAAGCATAGCCCATTGAAAAATAAAGTCAATCAATTTTAAAAAGCTGGAACGTACCGTATCAGAATCGCCTTCCCAAATAAATATCCAAACCAAACTGATGGGTCCTGCTGGAAGGTTCATAACCATAACCCCATAATTTACCGGCATAGGTGATGGCAAAGACCGGGCTCTGCTGAATAGCGGAATATTCGTACCAGGGACCTATCAGCAGATGAAGTTTCGGATAAACCTCGAAATTAACACCGGGCATGATCCTCCAGCCTGTCCGGCTTCCCAGTGAAGCGGATGGATCATTATAATAAGGATCCCCTTCAGACAAATTCACCTTTATATTTCCTTTGAACATGAGCTTTAAAGTATTGTCCAGGGAAAGCTCGATCTTCCTGCTGACCTTCCATGCTATCCTGATCCCCACAGGAACATAGTACCATGAATATTCTTCGCTCATGGGCATGATATCTTCCCTTGATCCCAGGCCTCTCAGCCAGTATCGATAGCCTATTCCGGAATAA
>JAQTRT010000289.1 GCA_028711675.1 bacterium
ATCTTTCTCATGGGACTTCAATTCGTGGATTCCGTGAAGAAGACGAATTTTTTCAAGCCGCGTAAAGCAGCGCTCAGCTTCAAGCTGGACCCCGGATTTTTATCCAACCAGGAAAAAGCTGTTAGGCCTTTCGCGCTCTTTTATCTGTACGGACGCAGGTTCAAGGGGTACCATGTCAGGTTCCAGGATATCAGCCGCGGCGGGGTCCGGATCGTCCGGTCCCATACGCGGGAGGAATACCTGAAGAACTCGGACGAGAATTTCCTGGAGGTCTTTAACCTGGCCTATACCCAGGAGAAGAAGAACAAGGATATCCCTGAAGGCGGGTCCAAAGGCATTATCCTTCCTTATTATACAGAGAGCGATACAGACCTTTTTTTCAGGAACTATATCGATGCCATGCTCGACCTTATGCTCAAGGACAGGAATATCATCACAAGCTATGACCCGTCAACGGACCTGATCTTCCTGGGGCCGGATGAAGGGAGCGGCCATCTGGTGGACTGGGCTTCGCTCAGGGCAAAGGAGCGCGGTTATATTTACTGGCGCGCCTTTACAACCGGCAAATCGAGCGGGCAGGGCGGTGTCTCGCACATCGATTACGGCATGACCACTGCCGGCGTACACCAGTATGTCCTGGACCTGCTGGAGAGAATGGGATTGAAAGAGGAGAATGTCACCAAGGTCCAGACCGGCGGCCCGGACGGAGACCTGGGCAGCAATGAGATACTGGCCTCACGCGACAGGACCATTGCCGTGATCGACGGTTCCGGAACGGCGTATGATCCGCAGGGCCTGAACAGGAATGAATTGAAACGCCTGGCCGGGCTGAAGAAACCCATTGTATTTTTTAATAAATTTAAATTAGCCAGACAGGGATTTGTATATTCCATCAAGGACAGGAATATCCGGGTTTTGGGAAAGATATTTAAGACCGGGATCGAACTGAGGAACGAATTCCATTTCCTCGTTTCCGCGGACCTGTTCGTGCCTGCGGGCGGCAGGCCGAAGGCCGTGAACATCTCCAACTGGCAGAGCATGCTCCTGCCGGACAACAAACCCCGTTATAAAATGATCGTGGAGGGAGCCAACCTCTTCATCACCCAGGACGCGCGCATCAAACTGGAGAACAGCGGGGTCATCATCATCAAGGACAGCTCGGCCAACAAGGGAGGCGTCACCTCCTCTTCGCTCGAGGTCCTGGTCAGTATGCTCCTGGAGAACAGGGAATTTGAAAAACTGATGTGCGTGAAGCAGGGCCGTGAACCGGAATTCAGGCGGCAATATATCCGCGATATCCTGGCTCTCATCCGGCTGAACGCGGACAGGGAGTTCAACCTCCTTTGGGAAGAGAGGACCCTTTCTCAGAAACCCATCTCCCTTATTTCTGACAGCGTGAGCGGGATGATCGTCCGAATGACCAACAGCGTAAAAAAATCCGGCCTGATCAGTAATAAAAAGATCAGCGATGAATACCTGGAGCGGTTTGTCCCTTCAATGCTGAGGGAGCGTGTGAGCAGGCAGAAGCTCATCCAGCGGCTTCCTGAAAATTACAGGCGGTCTGTTGTCGCCCGTGAGATAGCGCGGGAATTCGTTTACAAGATGGGTATCACGTGGACCAGGAATATTCTTCAGAATTACAAGACGGATGAAGCGGGTCTGATCCGGGCGTATTTAAAAGCCGCTGAGGACGTAGATCAATCGGCCAGGCGGAACAAGGTGCATGACCCTGATCTTCTGCGGTATCTGAATGCCGCGAAGAAGGACCTGACAATAAAGAAGCTAAAATAAAGAAGGAGCGGCTGGTATGAAAAAGCAGAGAAGGAAAAAGGACAAGGCGCCGGCGCGCGATCTCTTCGCGCCGGAACTGAGGAGATCCAAACGCATAACGGCCAATACCATCATGATGTATGAGATCAGCGATTACCTGAATGAAGGCGACAGGAACCTTAAAAGCCTGGAAACGCCTATTAACGTGGATATCAGCACGGGCGGGCTTCAGATGATCAGCACCCAGAAGATCGCATCCGGGAAACATATAAAGATCATCCTTTCCCTGCCGCCTACCCCTGTTGCCATCGAGATCATCGGTAAAGTGGTATGGACCAAAGAAATGGGCGAGAATAAACAGTTCCAGACCGGCGTGGAATTTGTGGAATTTTTGAACAATCACCAGGACCTCATTAAAAACTATATTTATAAGCAGGGATGAGTTTTGTAACTCCAAACCGAAAAAAATCAACGGGTGAACGGCAGGTCTAAAGACCTGCCGCTACAAACCCGTTGCTACGTATTTAATCCCAAATAAAAAAAGTTGATATGGTTTTTTAATTAGTTAATATATCGTGGCCGATGGGAAGGTCCGGACAGAGAAAAGGATCTTCCGGAGGCTGGAAATTACATGAGCATCATATTCATTATCCTGGCCGTACTGATGAGCATAGGCGTGGGCTGGTCCATCGGCGCCAATGATGCCGCTAATTCCCTTGGAACCGCGGTTGGCTCCAAGGTCCTGACCCTGTGGCAGGCCATTATACTGATATCGGTGTTCGGTTTTCTCGGAGCTTATCTGCAGGGTGCCAATGTATGCAGGACCATCGGCAGGGGCATCGTGGCCATGGATAAGCTGGAGAAGAACGTTGCCCTTTATCTGGCCCTGGCTGCCTGTTTCGCTGCGTGCGCCTGGGTGGCCCTGGCCACATTCTGGAAGATACCCATTTCCACGAGCCATTCCATTGTGGGGGCCGTAGCCGGCGCGGGCCTGGCCATCGGCGTGCCTGTTGCCTGGAATGTCCTGGGCGATATCTTCATCTGCTGGGTCCTGACACCTGTGGGAGCCGCTTTTCTCGGCTTTGCCTTATACTGGATATTCAAGAATACGCTCCATTACATCATTCCGGAAAGCTGGGTCAATACCATCATGTCCGCTCTGGTCGTGCTCAGCGGGTGCTATATGGCCTTTACCTGGGGTGCCAATGACGTGGCTAATGCCACGGGTGTCATCGTGGGTGCCGGCGTGTTCACGCCAAACCTGAGCATCATTATCGGCGGATTGGCCATTGTCCTGGGTATCGTGACCTGGGGCTACAAGGTGATCGAGACCATCGGAAGCAATATGCTTAACCTTGTCCCCATCATGGCCTTTTCCGTCCAGCTGGCCAGCGCCCTTAACGTTCATGTTTATACCCTGCTGGGCGTTCCGGTCTCCACCAGCCATTCCATTGTGGGCGCTATTTTCGGCGTGGGCCTGGTAAAAGGCATCAAGGTCCTGAACATCCCCATTTTCAGGGACATCGTCATCTGCTGGCTGGCCACACCGTTCGTTTCCGGGGTTATCAGTTTTATCATTATGAAATTCATCTTTTTCATTATTTAGGAGGAGGTATCAAGTCATGAAGAACATTTTAAGCTGGCTGGGGATGGAAGAGGAACATTCCATCATCCGGGACGCGGAAAAACATGTTGATGAAACATATAAAACAGTTTCTTATTTTTCCGATGCCGTGAAAGCGTACATCAACGGCGATATCAGCGCCAAGGCCGTGGCCATCGAGAACGTGAGGGAGAGCGAGCATCAGGCCGACATTCTAAAGTCCAATATGATCGATCAGCTGGGAGAGAGCCTGCTTAATCCCCCGGACCGGGAAGATATCATGCATTTCATCAAAACCCTGGACAAGATCGCGGACTGGACCCTCAGTTCAGCGCGGCTGCTGGGATTCATCGAACAGAAGC
>JAQTRT010000290.1:0-1185 GCA_028711675.1 bacterium
ATAGAAGATAATATCCCGGCTTGAGCGTGACCGGCAGGATAATGTTCGCGATAAGCGAGCCTATGATGACCATCTTCATTCCTGCGCCGTACATGATGAATCCCAGGTCAGGCCCGGAATTATCCAGGATCATGACCTCATGGATCATGGTCAGCTCCAGGTGCGTGTTCGGGTCATCCACTGGCACACGGCAGGATTCCACTAAAAGCATGATATACAAGGCCATAACGGATAACGTGATGATCAGGCAGCTCAGGCTGGTATGTTGGCCGGTGAGACTGAATATATCCTGGAACGCGGCGGACTTCGTGAAAAGCGCCAGCGAGCCCAGGAGGATGAAGAAACCCGGTTCAACAAGGCTGCTGAACGTGATCTCCCTGCTTGCTCCCATTCCCTCGAAACTGCTCCCTGTGTCCATTGCCGCTATGACGCTGAAGAACTTTCCCAGGGCTATGATATAGCTGAACAGGATAAAATTATATTCAAAGCTCAGGATAGAAACATGGCCTGTCAGTGGCACGAGAAGGCCGGCAATCAGTATGCTGCTGAAGCCGATAATTGGGCTGAGCTGAAAAACCCAGGAGGTTGTCTGGCCTATGATAATATCTTTTTTCAAAAGTTTTAAAAAATCAAATAAAGGCTGGAAGATGGAAGGCCCCTGCCTTCCTGCCCAGAATGACTTGACCCTGTTGATCAGGCCAAGGAACAAAAACGGGAAAAATAATAAGACCAGTATGTTAACGATCTTCATGCACATTCACATTACTCCGATGATCCCGAGCAGTACAATAATGAGAAAGACAAGGCCGTACAGGATATAATCCTGGGTCTTGCCGCTCTGTATCCATTTAAAGAATGAAAAGAACCTGTTGAGATGTTTCAGGACAGGCTCGATGATACGGACATCGATGATATCCCTGGTATGGGTCTCCACCTTTCCTTTCATTGGGAACAGCCCTTCCGGGTCCTCGTCCACGACCCTGTAATTGATGAGCGGTTTCACAAGCACAAGGAATCCCCTGGCAAATGAAGAGGCGGTATACTGCATGCGCGTGTTCCCTGCCTGGTAGCCGCAGTCCCAGACCTTGAACTTTTTAATTCTGTGCCTGAAAAGCAGCTGCCTCAGGAAAAAGAGAAACGCGGAAAAACCGGTGAATAAAAATAATACCGAAGAGATGCGGCTCA
>JAQTRT010000290.1:1195-3717 GCA_028711675.1 bacterium
CTTCAAAGTCCGGATCAGGTCCTGTGACAGGACACTGGCCCCTGTCATGAACAGGACAGGGGACTTAATTAAAAGAAAAACGTATTGTGGGAATATTCCGATCAGCAGGCACAGCGCTGAGATGACGGCCATGGGTATGAGCATGGAGGGTCCTGCTTCCCTGGTCTCCGTTTTTTTCCTAGGCTGGCCCAGGAACACGACGCTGAAGACCTTTGTGAAGCAGATAGCGGCCATGGCTCCGATGAAAGCCAGGCTCGCGACAGCCAGTATCGAACAGAGCACAGGCCCGAATCGGGAAAGGCCCAGGCCATTGAACATTCCCATGTAAATGAGCAGCTCGCTGATGAATCCGTTGAAAGGAGGCAGGCCTGAGATGGATAAAGAGCCCACCAGGAAGAACGCGGACGTATAAGGCATGCTTTTTACCAGGCCGCCCAGTTTCTCGATATTGCGCGTATGCGCAGCCTGATAAACCGCGCCTGCGCCGAAGAACAGGAGGGTCTTGAATAAAGAATGGTTCAGGACATGGAGGATGGCGCCGCTGAATCCCAGCATAATCATGGCCGGATTGCGGTAGGCCATCCCGAGCATTCCCGCGCCTATGCCGATACCGATAATGCCGATGTTCTCAACGCTGTGGTATGCCAGGAGCCGCTTCAGGTCATGCTGGGCAATGGCGTATATCACACCGAGCAGGCCGGACACGAGCGCGACAATGATGACAAGATAGGAGATGAAAAGCGTTGGCTCGCCCGTGAACATAATGGTACGCAGGATGCCGTATATCCCGATCTTTATCATGACGCCTGACATGATGCCTGAGACCGGGCTGGGCGCAGCAGGATGGGCTCGCGGAAGCCAGGTATGGAGCGGGAAAAATCCGGCCTTCATGCCAAATCCGATGAATAATAAAATAAAGATGATCTCAGCAAAGTGTCTTTGGGACTGTATAAGAACGCTGAACGAAGCAAAGTCAGGGGAACCGGACCTTATCCACAGGATGACGAATCCGGCCAGCAAAGCCAGGAACCCGATATGCATCTGGATAAGGTAATTGATGCCCGCGTCCACGATCTCCTTTTTCTCGTTCTCGAATACAATGAGAAAAAAGGAGGAAAGGGACATGAGCTCCCAGACAATGAGGAAAGCCGGGGCATTTTGGCAGACCGTGACCAGGAGCATGAAAACAGAAAGGCTGCTGTAAAAAAAGAGGTGTGCGCCTGTAGGCCTGTTCCGGGACAGGTACGGCTTCATATAGCCCATGGAATAAACGGCACCAAGAAAGCCCATGACAGAGATGACCAGGATAAAAAAGGCCGACAGCGGATCAATGGCCAGCCTCACCTGGCCGAACGGGTAATTCAAAGGAAGGATATACTTGATGCTCGCTGCGCTGAATAGCTGTTTCAGGGAGACATAAACCAGGCCTATGGTCCCGAATCCCATCAGGATGGTGAAGAACCCGGCCTTCTGTTTTTCCGGGATAAAGAGCGAAATGAAACCGCTTAAAAAGAGCAGGATGATGCTGTAAAAGAATATATTCATATTAAGACAGGTCTCCCGGCCTTAATAATACGGGGAAGCGCGGAATTCCGCAGATATTTAAATATTCATCGTCTTCAGACATAAGGATGCAAATAAAATATTTTTAAAAATAAAATCAAGAAAAAAAAGGGGGGACGGTGCTTGACATTTTGACATTTTATAAAACAAAAAAATTAATAATTACGGCGGATCCCATTATTATTATAAAAATGTCAAAATGTCAAGCACCGTCCCCCTGATTATTCTATATTGGCTTTTACCATATTAATGGCATTGGAAACGGCAAAATATTTCTTTATTTTTGTAATGATCTTCATCCAGAGGGACCTGTCGCGGCTCATGGCTTCAATAAATTTTTCCGCCTGAGGCTGGAGAATAAGGGTCTTCTTATCATCCTTATGCACACCGTAGAACTGGAGATCGCAGATCCTCTCGATCAGAAAAATCGTGAAGACAGTCAGGTAAAAATCATTTTCCGGTTTCAGCTCTCTGCAGAAATCCTTTAAAACTCTTTCCTGGTCCTGTTCCCAGTGCACACAGATCCTGTTCAGATAATCAATGACCTCTTCCGTATCTTTATAATCATTCTTCTGAAGCTCATTTAAACTGTCCGTGACCAGCCATTGGGCGAACTGTTTATATTCATCTGCGGTGAGTATCTTTTTTATTGAAAGCCCGGT
The DNA here is from genome assembly GCA_028711675.1 of bacterium. Lineage (GTDB taxonomy): Bacteria > Spirochaetota > JAHITG01 > JAHITG01 > JAHITG01 > JAQTRT01. The sequence continues at coordinate 3,421 of JAQTRT010000290.1, forward strand.
CAGGTTGGCTATCAGAACTGTGGTGCGTTTGACCCAGTCAAAATATTCGGTCCGGGACCCTGTTTCAACAACAGGGGGAAAAAATATCTGGCGTATGATATCTTTCAACTCATCTGTCCGGCTGAACAAGGCAAGCCATTCACCTTCTTTTAAATAATAGATATAACTTTGTATATCCATTTCCCGGCCTTTTATCCCTGCTTCTGCTGTATCTTGGCCCAGGTGTCCTTGAGCGTGACAATGCGGTTGAAGACCGGATGATCGGGCTTGGAATCGATCAGGTCAGCGCAGAAATAA
>JAQTRT010000291.1 GCA_028711675.1 bacterium
AATACTTCTTCATCTTTTCCCAGATGGACCTGATGCTCTCCTGTCTCACGTTCCCAATAAGGATGGAAGCGTTCACATCCTGCTTGCAGAGCGGTACATCGCCGCTGGAGAATACCTGAAGGTCCCTCTGAAGATGCCAGCACGGGATCCTGTCCAGCGGTGTCAGGTCCACCACGCTCCTGTCCTCGAGGAGGCCGGCGTATGTATTGTATTTCTGGATGATCACCTGGATCCCCTGGTTCTGCCAGAAGTTATAGAACTCTTCCAGTTCCAGGTTGTTCTCCTTCATCTTCAGTATCTGGACGAATGTCCTGAGCTTGTTCGCGTCATTCCGCCGGATAAAATAAAGGATGTTCTCTTTCACGGTCTTAAACGCATCTTCTTTGTCCGGCTTGCGCAAGGCCCGGTAAGTTTCCTCCTTCAGGGAATCAAGACCGAAGATCACGGTAAGCTTTTCCGCCGGAAAAACGGACAATTTATCAGCCACGGCCTTGTCGAACAGAAGCCCGTTGGTCTCCAGGATAAGGTTCATGGCCTTTGTTTCTTTCAGCGTATAATCCACCAGGTCAAGGCATCCCGGATGAAGGAGAGGTTCACCCATCAGGGAAAGGTCGATGATGATATCGTCATACTCTTCGGTCAGCTCCCTGACGACCTTTTTATACAATTCCGCATCCATAGGACGGGCTTCCCGCTTTATCAGGGAACGGCTGCAGAAGGAACACTTCATATTATCCTGGCTTGTGATCTCGATCTCCACATACCTGGGAAAAATTGCCATAACTTCCGGATGGCTCCTGATGGCCTCATAGACCTTTTTATGGTTATCCCGCACATTGCAGAATTGGGCCAGGTTCTTCAGCAGGGTCCAGTTCCTCCTGGTTCCGGCCGTGAGCTCCATGCGCATGATGCTGAAATCATGTTCCGATATTTCAAGGTCGATAAAAAATTTATTGATGTCCGCGTTCATGCAGTCAAAAACCCTGCGGCTCGCTACATCCGGTTTCTTGTATTCAAAATCCCTGATCTTTCCCAGGAATTCCTTTGACATCACTTCCGGCACGAGTCCTTCCGCGAAATTATCGCCGAACGTGTATTCCGAAAGCCCGTCCCTGTGGAGCTGCAGGAGCTTTTTCGCCATGTCCGTGTCGAGGAAAGGGCTGTCCCCGTAGACCAGCATGATATTATCGATCTTCCGGTCAGAAACGAACTGATGAAGTACGGCCAGCAGGTCACGCGTGTTCCTGACCTCTGCAGAAGGAATATGGCACTTGATCCCGGATTTTTCGCAGACAGCCTTAACAGCGTCAAGCCCAGAGTCTTTGCCGGAAGGCAGGAAAAGAAAGGCATCCAGGCCCGTATCCCCGGCTTTCTCCAGTATGATCTCGAGCGAGTTCCTGTCTGTCAGGGGCTTGAGCAGATATTCGGATGAATGGGCATGCAGGGGAAGGGTCAGGTCGATAATCAGGGCATCTTTCATATTTTTAATGCGTTGATCTTCACATTGAACTCTTCTTCGGACAAAGACGACTTGGCGTTCTTTTTCTGCCATTTGTCAAAATCAAACACATATTTTTCCTCGCTGGGGAAGATGACCTCGATATAAGAGTTCTGCATCTGTTCCTTGAACCACTTTTCGTATTCCAGCTGCATTTTTTCCTTAACAAGGTAGTTCGCGATCCTGCTTTTCATATCCTGATACGGAACCAGTTTTTTCGGCTGCCGGTCCGTGACTTTCACGATATGCCAGCCCCAGCGGGACTGGAGGATATTGGCGGCAATCTGGCCTTTCTTTAGTTTAAAGATAATATCGTCGATCTCCTGCAGCCATTCCTTGCGGGCCACATAGCCGATATCGCCAGCCACCTTGACCGAGGAACTGTCGTCCGAATACTTTTCAACCAGCTTACCGAAATCCTGGCCTTTCTGCGCCATCTGGAGCACGTTCAGGGCCTTGGTCTTTATTTTGGAGCGTTCATCAAGGGAAGCATTGGGATTATCCCGGAAAAGGATATGGCTTACCCTGATCTTCTCCGGGTCATACATGTCATTCTTATGGTTGTTATAATAGCTCTGTATCTCGATATCCTCAGGGAATTTGATGCGGGGCTGGAGCTCTATGCTCATGATCTTTTCCTGCAGGATCTGCTGTTCATACTCTTTTTCAAGCTCCTGGACGGTCTTCCCTTCCTGGGCCAGTATCTGCCGGAAAGCGTCATCGGTCAGCCGGTTCATCTTTTTTATGTTATTGAGAGCCTCCGTCACTTCGGTCTCGCCCACAAAGACCTGCCGTTTGTCCGCTATTTTCCGGATGATCTTCTCATTGACCAGCTTCTTGAAAATGACGGTTTTGGCATTAGGCGGCCCGGGCTGTCCGTATTTTATGAGGTTCTCTTTAAATTTTTTATATTGCACGGAAAATTCATTATAGGTAATGGCGTCATTGTCCACAATGATGAAGATGCCGTCATAGTACTCGGCCGCAAGGGGCAGGACCAGGAGCAGGCTGAAGATAATCAAAAACAGGCTTTTTCTCATGAAAACTCCTTGGAAACAGGGCTCCATATAATTTTATTAATATTAAACCAAATCAATCCAAAGTCAAGAAAAATTAACACCGGGGAAGGGGGACGGTGCTTGACATTTTGACATTTTATTCAGAATATTAAATTGATAATTAAAGAAGATTCCATCATTCATTATTCCCATTAAAATGTCAAAATGTCAAGCACCGTCCCCCTGTTTATATTACCGCACCTGAAGGTGCGGTGTTACTTTGTAAACACAAGGCCTTTGCCTTCTTTCGCGCTCACCTTGATATGGTCGCCTTCCTTGAACCCGTTATCCAGTATCTTCATGGCCAGCTCATCCAGTATCTCATGCTGGATCACTCTTTTTAAAGGCCTGGCGCCGAAGGAATAATCATACCCTTTCTTTAAAAGGTATTCCTTAGCCTCCTTGTTCAGGTCCATAGTGATCTTTTTCTGGCTGAGGTTCTTATTGGCCAGCCTGACCTGGATATCCACGATCTTCACAAGGTCATCCCTTGTAAGGTTCTTGAATATAATGATCTCGTCTATCCGGTTCAGGAACTCGGGCCGGAAATGCTCTTTCAATTCGGCATTGATCTCCGCCTCTACTTCCTCGCCGGCCGCCTTTTTCTCGCCCATTTCCAGGATACGCTTGCTCCCCAGGTTCGAGGTCATGATAATGACCGTGTTCCTGAAATCCACGGTCTTACCCTGTCCGTCCGTAAGCCGTCCGTCGTCCAGGATCTGCAGGAGGATATTGAAAACATCGGAATGGGCTTTCTCGATCTCGTCAAAAAGGATGACGCTGTACGGCCTGCGCCTGACAGCCTCTGTCAGATAACCGCCTTCCTCGTAACCCACGTATCCGGGCGGCGCGCCGATCATCCTGGCCACGGAATGTTTCTCCATGTATTCGCTCATGTCGATCCGGATCATGGCGCGTTCGTCGTCGAACAGGAACTCAGCCAGGGCTTTGGAAAGCTCGGTCTTGCCCACGCCTGTGGGTCCCAGGAAAATAAAAGAACCGATAGGCCGGTTCACGTCCTGGATGCCGGCCCGGGCCCGGCGTATGGCGTTGGAAACGGCCCTGATGGCCTTTTCCTGGCCGATAACGCGTTCCGACAGTTTCTCCTCCATTTTAACAAGCTTCTCTTTTTCGCCTTCCATCAGCCGGCTCAC
>JAQTRT010000035.1:0-4869 GCA_028711675.1 bacterium
AATGCGCGGGTCCTCTGCGCAGCCTGCTTCGAAAGGAAGCCGGGGCGTATAGACCGGCTCCCGGGACACGCGCTCAAAATAGAAACCGTCATCACTAAGCGCCAGGCCCAGATATATCCTGTAAACATCGGTTTCTCCAGAGGCCCGGTAAAGAAGATGTACTTTCCCCTGGTCATAGTAGGCACCGGGATTGCAGACAGCCAGTTTCTCCCATTCATTCCCCGGTTCCGGCCTCAAGACCGGATTCTTGGCCCATTTCTTCAATCTCATCTTCATTTATTCCTTCTCCCTTATTTTTTGATATATGATCATATTTTTTTCAATCCTTACCTGATAATCCTTATTGGTCTTCTCTTTAAGCTCGATCCGGACCAGTGTCTTCCCCACAAGGACCCTGAAGATGTTCTTCTTATAAATAATATGGAATTCGACTTCCTGCCACAGGTCCGGCAGGCAGGGCGTAAACCGCACCTTGTTCTCCCTGATCCGCATGCCGCAAAAACCGTTCACTACGCACTGCCAGGTTCCGCCGGCATTGGCCGCATGGATACCCAGGAACGTGTTCTCCATGACATCATCGATATCCAGCCTCGATGTCTTGATGAAATACTCATAGCTCTTTTTTTTCAGACCCAGTTCCGCGGCCAGGATAGCATGCGTGTTATAGCTCAGGGAAGAATCATGAAGCGTGATGGGCTCATAAAACTTCCATGCCGCGCGAAGCTGTTCCCTGGTAAAACAATCCCTGTGAAGATAGATCATCAGTAAAACATCCGCCTGTTTCACGACCTTATGCCGCAGGATGGTATCCCAGGTCAGACCCAGCTCTGTGGTGATCTTTTTACCGGGTTTCATTTTTTTTATATCAACAGGCCTTTTGTCCAGAATAATATCATCCTCGATAAAAAGGGCTTTTTTCCGGTCATAGTTGATATACATCTTCCGGATTATTTTTTTCCAAACACTGGTTTCCTTCCGCGTGAACCCGATCTTCTTGGCCAGTTTTTTAAACCGGACCGGATGCTCCTTTGCAGCCCAAAGAACGAGCCTGAAGGCCTCCTCCAGGTTCCATTGTGCGTTCCAGTTCGTATAAGTATTGTTGTTCACTACGCCGTCATACTCATTAGGGCCTTTGACCGTATTGATGATATACCGGCCCAGGCGGGGATTATAATCGACACGGCTGGCCCAGAACCTGGCTGTCTCGATCATGACCTCCAGTCCGCAATCCAGCATGAAATCCGCGTCTCCGGTGTTCCGGTAATAGTTCATTATACCGAAAGCCACGTCCGAGACCACATGCACGGCAATATTGGCGTACTCCCAGTAATCAGCCTGCTCTTTGCCGGGAAAAGAGCTCATCCAGGGGAACATGGCTCCCCTGAACCATAATGCCCTGGCCTTGTTCCGGGCCTCCCCCAGGGTCAGGTACCTGTACTTCACAAGGGACCTGGCCACAGCAGGGTCCGTGAAGATAAAGAAAGGCATAATGAAAAGTTCCGTATCCCAGAAACAGTTGCCGTAGTGCATCTCGCTTGTCAGGCCCCTGGACCCGATGTTCACGCGCGGATCGTTCCGGTTCCCCATCTGGACTATATGATAAAGGTTGAAACGCACGCTGAGCTGATCTTTAACCGGTCCTTTGATCCGGATATCGCTCGTCTGCCAGATCCTGTTCCACTCCCGGGAATGCCGTTCGAACAGGACCTCATATCCTTCCTTCTCCGCTTCGCGGAGACGGTCCTGCACTGTCTCTTTTAAATTACTGCCGGTCCGGTCGCGGGAAGTGTATAGGGAGATCAGTTTCACGAAAGTATATTTTCTCCCCTGAACAACAGGAAGGTCGGTCAGAGCCCTGATCCGGAGCCTGCTGAATTCATATTCCGGTTTAAGAACCAGGGGCTGGCCGTTCTCCCTGGCCGAGACCCTGAACCCTTCGCAGACCGCATACCCGGTGGTCCGGGTCCGGACCAGAAGGTATCCGCCTTTCTCCCATTCCCCTTTCTCATGCTCTTCATTGATGAAATGATATTTTTCGTCCCTGAGCTGGTAGCCGCTCACATGAAAATCAATATTGCTGACGTTCCCGTCCAGGATATTATGAAACCGTATCATACCGCTGTAATTCAACGGTTTGATCTGAAATTGCAGGAGCGCCAGATGAGGGTCTGCTTTGCTGATGAACCGGGTAATGCAGAAATGAGTGGCCTCTCCTTTCCTGCTGGTCCAGATCAGCTCACGCCTCAGGATGCCGCTTCGCATATCCAGATAACGCACGTACCCGCGTACCTCTCCTTCCATCATGTTCAGAGCCTCGCCGTTCACAAAGAGCGGCGTATTGAAAAAATCAGGAAGGTTCACAATAGCCTGGTAATCCTTGCTGTATTTATCGAAGATACCGGCTGCATAGGTTCCCTGATACTGCCTGAGCTGCGTACAGACGCTACCCTCTTCCAGTGTTCCGCGGGAAGCCATATATCCGTTGGAAAGTGTAAACAGGGTTTCCATCAGGAGCTCTTTTTCAGGCCTGTATCTTTTCTCGGTGATACACCACTTTTTATCCATTGTCCTTTTGCTCCTCTCGTTCTCTCTCTCTCTTCTACCGGAATAATCCTTCCAGGGTTGCCAGGCTGATGCAGGAAAGGTCTTTCACCACAAGGTTTGCCCGGGAAAGAAGGTCCGGCCGGCCGATCCCGATGGTCTTCATGCCTGCGGCCTGCGCAGCTCTGATACCTGATTCGGCATCCTCCACCACAACGACCTGGTCCGGCTGAAGCTGTAATTTCAGGGCTGCTTTCAGGAAGATCCGGGGATCAGGCTTGGCCCGCTCCACTTCTGTCCCGTCCACCACAGCATCAAAGAATCTTTCAATACCCAGCTTCTTTAAAATAAGCCGGGCATTCCTGCTGGAAGAGGCCAAAGCCTGTTTCCAGGAACCATTCTTCCGGACTGTCTCCAGAAAATCAGCCGCACCCGGCAGGATCACGGACACGTCCAGCTTACGGATAAACTCCAGATAAAACCGGTTCTTCATTTCACACCATTTCTTTATCTGCTCCTCATCAGGTACCCGGCCCAGCATGGCCAGAAGGGAGTCCCTGCGGCTTAAGCCTTTCAGCTTCTCGTTCTTCTTTTCATCGAATTCCACATGGATATGGTCTGCCAATTTTTTCCAGCCCAGATAATGGTATTGAGCCGTATCCACGATCACGCCGTCCAGGTCATAGATGATACCTTTCATTTTATTCATACTGCTCCTTTCCATGATCCTGTCGTTCGACAATAAATACCATATACGACCGTGTAACCGTTTATTTTTTCACTCCTTTTAATACCTTGTTCACTTCCTCATCGATCTCCCGGCAGACTTCATTGGCCGAGGCCTTATTGAGCCAGAAAAGGTCCAGTTTGCTTCTCCAGATATCCTCCATCTGCATAAGGTATTCTGTCTGAGGCTTCAGATGACCGGCCGGGATCATGTCCAGGAACGCTCTCTGGTTCTCCGGAGGCGGGGCAAGATACAGTTGGGTGTCGGCAATGGTCTTTAAAGCCGGGACGGAAAATCCGTCCGCGATCAGGACTTGCTGGCCCTGATAACCGGCCAGGTACTTGATCAGCTTCCAGGCTGCTTCGGGATTTTTGGAGGCCCTGGGAATGGAAAAACAGGAACCATAAGCCAGTCCCGCCTTTTTCCTGCCTTTGGGCAGGACCACGCAGTCCCATCTGAAGCCTTTAATGGATTTCCTGTAATTGGGGATCATCCAGTGGCCGTCCATGGTCATGGCCGCGTAACCGGTCGTGAACATCTCATAGACCGAACGGTATTGCTGCTGCACGGGCGGGGGAGTGATCTTATGCTTAAAACCGAGGTCCCTGCAAAAATTAAGGGCTTCCATTACCCTGGCTGTCTGGAACGCCGACCTTTTAGGGTTCAGGGGATTGTCCACCACATCACCGCCATTCTGGTAAATTGCGATATCCCATGAATAATGAGTGATGCCGTACTGTTCCGGCTGGCCGTCCTTGTTCTTATCAAGTGTTAATTTCTTTCCTGCCGCCACCAGGTCCTTCCAGGTCCAGTTCGGACCGGGATAAGGAAGCCCTGCCAAATCAAAGGCATCCTTATTGTAATACAAAGCAATGATAGCCAGGTCATTCGGCAGGCCGTAGATCTTTCCCTTATACCTGGAAATATCCAGGGCCATAGGATAAAAATCCCTAAGCTTGATATCCTTATCGTTTTTGATCAGCCCGTCAAAGGCCAGAAGGCTCTCCTTTTCCACGAAAGCCGGCAGCCGTGTGGATTCCATAAAAATGACATCCGGTGTTGTGCCGGCCGCTGCCATGGTGAGCAGTTTGGACCAGTATTCCTGATAAGGTACGTTCTCGATCTTAACACGGATATCCGGGTTTTCTTTCATGAAATTATCGATCACTTTCTCCCAGATCGCGAGCTGGTCCGTTGTGGCACGTGCAAAGTACGTGATGGTGATCTTACCCTTGGATGTACCGGTCCCGCCGCAGGAGCCCAGCAGGGAAACCAGGACAAACAGAGAAAAGAACTTTAATACAGACTTCATTGTTTACCTCCTTGATTTAAAAATAGCTTCTTACTTCGCTGAAAATCCTGAACGTGTTCCAGTTCCTGAATTTATTCTCTTCATCGTTGAACTTCTGCCATGTATAATTGCATCCGGCCTTGAAAAAAAGCGGGCCGGTACGGCTGATGCCGATCTCCAGGATATGAAGGAAATTATTGTTACCCGGCGAGAGCCTGTCATCCGTAAAGATCACCCGGTATATACCGTACGGCGCGAACGAACCGAGAAATTTGTAATTAACATCAGCGCCGAGGAAATGCTGGGTCAG
>JAQTRT010000035.1:4879-15253 GCA_028711675.1 bacterium
ATAGTTAAAATGCCGGTAAAATTTAACCATATACGCCGGCGCAGCCAGAAAGTCCCTTAGGATCTCCATAGTATATTTCAAAGACGTGAGGAACTCCGCTTTCAGGTCCGTATTCAGGCTTTCCTGATTCCTGTTAAAATATAGCTGGTTCAGGCCGAACTGCCAGTTCAGACCTTTGATGCCCCAGTAGGAATAGAGGAACTTCAGGAAATTCTTCAGGTTATCATTGTTCTGTGAAAGCTCCCGTTCATCCCTGATATACTCCAGCCTGTATTCATTGTCAATGTAGCTGTCAGCCGGCACGGGCTGAGTAAACTTCAGCTTATAGACAAGTTTGTCCGAAAGCAGGCCTGTGGAAAGCTGTTCAGCCCCGGAATATGTGATCCCGGTGCTGAGACACGAGAGGAATTTTTCCAGTTCCACAGCCGCGTCACATCCCTGCTGGTCATAGCTGAGATAGCTTGTCTCATTGATGTTCCACTGGTACGCATAAACCGGGAGGTGGTCGAACACTTCCGTGTAATTCCGGTCATAATTATAAATATCCAGGTTCGGGTCGTAGTTCACATACTGGTGATCGATATTAAAAGGCTCCAGCTCATCCTTGAACTGGTTCTGGTCCACGTTGTCTTCAATAAAATCTTCTGCCCGGTAACCTGTATCCACCTTGTAGTATTTAGTCCTGAACGTGAGCCCAGCCGGCTGTATGATCTTCTCCAGCCGGCCCACGAACGCATACTGGTTCTTATACCTGGTCTCGCCGTTCGCCATGACCCGTTCGTCAATCAGGGTGTCTGCTTCGGTATACAGATCTATGCCTGCTACTTTGGTCTTATAATCAACACCTATGATCTTCTTTGATCTCGACACATACGTGTTCGCGTAAATATCGTCATAGCTCTCCAGGGAAAGCTCATAAAATCCTTCGTTCAAGCCTTCCTTCTCCTGCCCCTGAGAGTGAAGGACCCGGGCCTCGTCCTCGAAACCTTCCAGGTAAGCCCTGGCCTGGAAATCGTTCTTCAGCATCATCCTGAACTTGATGTTCCCAATCCCTTCTTTCACGGGGAACCGGTAAATAAAATATCCCGCGCCGTCAGCCAGCCTCATGCCCCGGCCGTTCTCCGTCCGGTAAACGCTGTAATAATCCGTGTACAGGTACTGCGATTCATCTGAACCGGAATCTGCCGACGGTTCGAAGGAAACGCTCAGTTTCCCGTCCTGGAAATATTCCAGCTTATACAGGACCGCGCCGTACCCGTCCTCCGGCGTGTCGTCCCGGACAGCCAGGTACACATACGTATCTCCTGTCCTGTCCGGCATGATGAAGATCTCGCTGGTCCTGGTCTCAAAGTCCGATGTGTCGATCCGTCCATCCTGCACATCGAGCATGTGGTATTGTTCGTTGTCGAAACTGTATTCAACCAGGTAATCGCCCGCCACTTCGGAAGTGAAACGGATGCTCTTGACCCCTTCAGGCAGAATGATCCGGTACGTGAACCGGCCATTCAGGTCCGCTCTACGCGTCATTCCCGATGCAGAGGAAAGGCCGTCCGATTCAAAAAGATATTTTTGTTCGGTCTGGTCCTGGACACGGAATTCATCCAGGCAGGTATGATTGGTAAAGCCGTTACGGAAAGCGGCTTCGATCCTTAGTTTTCTTAGTACAGCACCATCCCCATCCCAATAGGACCTGTCCTTAAAGCGGAGGTAAACAGCGGCCTTGCCTGATTCACGTCCCTTCTCATAATCCGTATCCCGGGCTGCTGACACCCGGGACTGATCATACCAGGAATTCACGAAACTGACGCCCACGGTCCCGATGCCCAGCTGTTCCGTCTCCATTCTGGCGCTGAAAATATATTTCTTCGTCTGGTTAAAATTCTCAAGCTGTGAACCGGCCAGGATGAATCGCGTATCACCGCCGCTCATTTCCCACAGAACCCCGTTCATGCTCCTTTTCAGGGTCAGAGGCGTATACTCCACGTTGAACCGTCCTGCTGAAAGGGTTGTATTGAGCTCCGATTCATCATTAAGGGTTTCGGCTTTCACCAGATAACTGGTATAATAATTCTTCCGCGTGAACGAAGGCTGCCAGATATACTGTTCCTGGTCATAGTTCAGATAGCTGTATCCGCGGGAATAAAGCAGGTATTCGTTCAGATAATAATTAAACCCCAGTTCAGCAGAGACCTGGATCTTGTCATTAAAATTCAAGCCTGAAACGAACCGGGCATCCGGGATAAGATTGAAATAAGCGCGGTCGTAATAAGGTTCGATAAAATAATCGAATACTTTTTCGCGGTAGATCACTTTTTTCGGAGTCCCCTGCTTAGTCAGGCTTTCCAGACGCGTTCCCACCTGAAGCCTGGTATCTGTCATGCGGATACCGGCCTTCTTCTCCTCTTCCGCAAACACAAGACAAGTCCAGAACAAGAGCCCGGTCATAAATAAAACCAGTCGTTTCATCGATCCATCCTTCAACTTAAAAACTAAACCTGATCCCGATGCTATGCTGATCATGATAATCTTCTATAAGGGTCAGGGCATAGGAAAAATCTCCTTTCAGTCTTTCCGTCAGATCCAGTTTCAAGCCCAGACCAAGGCCCAAACTCTCGGTATACAGGAAAGAACGGCCGCACCGGAAAAAAAAGATATCTCTGTATCCCAGCTCCACCCCCGTCTTCAGGTCAAAGTCATCATACAGGAACTTTCCCGCGTCAGCCAGAAGGCGAAGGACCAGCCGTTTATTCTTCACGATCTCCGTACAAGCCCCCAGTACGATCTCTGAAGGGTTCTCTGTTCTTTCCTTGCTGAAACAAAGACCGGGCCCGATATTCCTCAGTACCAGTCCCAGGCTGAAATTATCCTTGTTAGTGTTCTTTAAAAAAGCCGCGTACTTCAGGCTCAGGACCCTGATCAGACCGATATCGAAAAGGACCGTTGCCGCGGAATAAGTATCCAGAACGCGCCGGACATATTTCACGCCAGCACCTGCGTAGAAGCCTTTGATCTTTTTCCCCGCGGTCAGTGCGCAGAACAAGTCGCGGTATTCCATATCTTTTTGATAATCCTCGTTCTCATCATAAAAAGCTATATCCGCCATGTTGAACAGGCCGGCGGAAAGGTTAAAGCCCCAACCGGATATCCCGGTCCCTGCTGAAATATATTGGTAGCTTAAGTCATTGAGCCAGGAAAGGTTTTCCAGGTATACAGAAGAACCCTTCATCCCGGAAATGGACGCCGGATTATAATGGATACCGTCCGGACCTGCGCGAAACCCGGAAAAAGCGCCGGCCACCCCGGCTGACCGGACACTGGTATCCAGCAGCAGGAACTCGTTCCCCGGACCAGCCCAAACCGGAACACACATCAAGAGCGTAATAATAATGCACATGATCCTCATTTGACCACCATGATCCTTTCTTTTGCCTCGATATCTCCGGTCACGGAAAGGATATAAACTCCCGGAGCCGTATCTTTCAGGGCTGCTTCATCCCCGGGCCACTGGAACGTATTCCGTCCGGCTTTCAGCTGTGTCTCTCCCCAGTCCTTCATGACCTTTCCCTTTAAATTAAAGACCTTGATCCTTACTTTCATCCCTTCAGTTGCTGCATCCAGATGGATAAGAACTGATTTCCGGCCTTTATCCGGTTCAATGTAATTGCCGGCCAGTTTCAGAGGTCTGTCCTGGATAAGGATACGGCTGTAAACCGGCAAACTGTAGTTCTCGACCTTATCCATGCTGAAAGCGGAAAAATATTTATATCCGGCCCTGTAATCCTCGAACACATATTGCACAGCTGTGTCCTGTGAATTCGTGATCTGCACGACCTTGCTCCCTTCAAAAGGAGTTTGGGGATATCCGGACGAGGAAAGAAAACAGATGAACGCGGAACGGAAATCCGGGTCCTTGGGCGTTATCCAGGAGAGCTTGATCCTGTTGTTCACTTTTTCAGCTTTAAAATCATGCACCGGCAAAGGAGCGGTACTGTCGCCGCCGGACCGCAGGAGCGGAGAAGTCCACCCTTCGATCCTGTACCTGGACTCGTTGATCTTGCTCCCCACAAAGGAAGAGACCGCACAGTAATAATCCCGGGAATTCTCCATGTTTGTAAGAACGACATTGGTCAGAGCGGCATTGGTCATGGTTGTCGCGGAAAAACCATCTTTCATCTCCAGGTAATTACTGCTTGTCCCCGCATAGACCCTGTATCCCCGGCAGGCCCCAATGATCCTGTTCCATTTTATATTCAATTTTCTGTTCGCCCTCTCCACGGACACGATGACCGGGACCGTGGTACCCATAGCCCTTGTCGCGTTCGTCAGTCCTGAATGATAATCCCCGCTGTAAAAATCCTTAATAGCATTAGTTATAGGGCCGGAAGCACTTGCGGAAATACTCTGAGCTACAGCCAGCCTAGCATTATAGATATACTGGGGAAGAAGAAACGCCCGGTCGTCCAGGAGCAGTTCTGAACAGTATGCATTGATTTGATCGCGTGTCTCTTTTATGTACCTGTATTGATATTCAACGGACGGCTCGATCTCGGTCCCTTCTCCCCAGTCGTTCCATGTAATGACCTGGACCAGGTCCAGTCCCGGCCCGCCGCTGTAAAGCGAGACCTTGTTCCATGTGTTCCTGTACACTTCCAGGTCCCGGCGGTCAATGATCCGGATATTGGTCGACTTCCACCCGCTCTCATCGAATCCCGGCCAGACTCCTCCCATACAAAATTGGACAATGGGATTAACTCCCATATCCGTATAAAAACTATCCAGGTAAGCCTCACCCCAGCCCAGGCCGTCAGTCGTGAATCCGTTCAACCAGGGATAATGAGTGGCCATACTGGGTTCTGATCCGTATTCCTTGTAGCTTATACAAAAATAATTCGTGAACCGGTTCAGGAGATTGGTCCATTCCGCGTGCGTCAACCGGCTTTCATAAGGCCAGATCACCAGCATAGGCTTAGGACTCCCTTGATTCGTATAATACCAGGGCTTCGCGGAATAATTATTCTTAACATAAAGGAGATCATTGGAGGCAGCGCTCTTATAGGAAGAAGGATAATAATTCAAAGCCTGTTCGTCATAAGAGAGACAGATCCTGAATCCGCTGTATACCGTATGGTTGTTCAGACCGTTCAGGTAAAGGACATTGGTGGACAAGACCTCGAACCCGTGTTTGGAAACCGCGGGGTTGGTGCTGGAATTGGTACCGAAATAATCCACGATGAATCCGCGCAAGCCGCAGGCCTGGGCCAGCAGAATATGGTATTCCAGGGACTTGAAGTCGTTCGAATCATAGGGCCCGATCAGGGGATAATCTTTGGCACTGATGTCTCTCTGCCCGGTCAGGCTGTCCACGGCATCCGGCGTATGGCCGTTGGCTGCCCAGGTAGGCCCCCAGAACGAATTAAGCGGATCATCTTTGCTCTGGAACCAGGCCAGGTAATGAGCCATCACGGTCTTTTGCCCTGCATCCCCTGTTCCGGCACGCAGAACGAGCAGAATAAAAAAGATACTGATCGAGGTTCTCATTTTCATTCTGATCATATAATCAAATAACCTTCCTTAAAAAAGATAACTCATGGAGAACCGGTGTTCTCCCCAGATGCTCTTGATGGTCGTGACCGGGATCAGGAAACCGTAATCAACGGAAAAGTCCCTGAAAACAAGGACGGATAATCCTGCCGTGGCGTTAAAGCCTTTTCCCAGGTCCGGCAGCTGGAAACCCAGACGCACGCCGAACACCTTTTTTCGCGTTGAACCGGGGAACCAGTACTCTGCGCCCGTTAAAATATCAACATCCTCCCTGATGAACTTCATATCCAGGCTGACCAGAAGAGTCCTGATATAAAAAGCCATTCCAGCCCTGATCTCCAGCGGTATCCTTTCCAGGTCGTCGTTTCCCCTGCTCCGGTCATCCAGAGCCGGCTGGTTGATATTATTGATGAACAAACCCAGCCTGAATTCTTCACGGACACGGTAGAAAGCGCTTAAGCCGAAAGAGAAAGCCCGGCTTCCCAAAGATTCCGATCGGCCTGCCGGATCGGTCTGCTTCGCGCTCGACCATTTATAGTAGTTCAGGACCAGTCCGGCATATAAATCCTTTTTAATGATCCTGCTGTAAGTAAGCGCGATCTTATCCTCGGTATAAAGGTCCGTCACCTGTCCGGTGGACGCGGTCAGGAACTCCCAGTTCAGGGAAAAGACGCCGATCTTTTGGAAAAAACAGACCAGGTTCACGAACCCGTTATTAAAGGAGCCGTCATCAAGGCCCGTGAACAAAGGGGAATACATGGCTGTGAACGACCCCTTGTTCACACTGCATACCGCAGCCGGATTGTCCAGGATCCCCTCGCCTCCGTTCTCCACGGCTGTAAAAGCATTGGCCATACCCAGGACCCTTGCCCCGCCCGCGGCCGTAGTCTCGAACGCGGAATGACACGGGACAAGCACTGTCAGCAGAAAAGCACAGACAAGGATGCAGATCCGGGTCCTGCGGCGGTTCCGGTCTCCGCGCTTTTTTTCCGGCCTGACATGATCTGTCCTGTTCTTCATATTGAATATCTTCATAGGATTCATCTCACAACACCCACGATACCGTTGTAAACCTTACTGTCATACTCGACCTGATAAATATAAGCGCCGATAGGCACGTTCTTTCCGCGGTCGTCCGTCCCGTCCCATTCAAATAACTGCCCGGTACTTGTCTGGTGCCGGGGCAGTTCCCTGATAAAAGCGCCTTTTATATTATAAATAAAGACCCTGAGGTTCTTTGCCGGCTTCTCTAAAACCACATGGAGCAGGCCCTTATCCATGATCCCGTCCCTGTTGGGAGAGAACGGATTGTTCTCCCATTGGACCATGAAATCCCTTCCGGGATTGCTCTCAAAAAGAGCGTAGAGAGAGAGATGGTCGATGTTCAGGCTCATTTTCTTATTTACTTTATCCAGGTCCCCGCCTTTCTTCTCCCAATCCCCGTCCTTATAGAAATAAACCGCCAGATTATCCTCAGCCAGATAGACCGGAAAGGTATTCCGTCCGTATAACAATTCCAGACCGGCAGTCTGTCCCAGATACAGGTTCTCCACCTTCTTAAAGGACATATCATACACCAGGAAATCACAGCCGGCAGCCAGGCTGGGATTGTTGATGGAATAGGAGTAGCCGTACGAACCAGGCACCTTGTCCTGAGGAAGACGGAGCAGATTGTACGGAATGATATAATAATCCTCAGCCGTGCTCTTCTTCCGGACAAGGAGGCCGGCTTTAGCGCTGCTGATGGACAGGTCCGCATTCCTGTCCAGATAATAATAATTACGCTTGCTTACCTTGACGCTCCGCAGGGAGACAGGGTCCCAGGCAGACAGGGTGAAATCCCCGGTCTGATCGAGCCGGTTGCCGAACCGCGGGTCCGTGATCGTGAAAGTAAAGGTCTTCCAGGTCCTGCTGTTCTCCCGGACCACTTTCTGGTCGCAGAGCTGCCATACGTAATTCCCCCGGCTGTCGGTTGTCATCCCGATACTATCATATTTCAGGATGATGACCCTCTTGTTCTCATCATTATCCGTGGCTGTATACTGGTCGAAATACTCGATAGTAATGTCATAAACATAACCGTCATTGATAAGACGGTCATACACGAAACTATCGTCGATATCAAAGAGCATAAGGGACCATTCCGCATCACCGGTCCTGTATCCGTCCTGCCCGGCCAGGGTAACAGGATAAATCGGGCTCACTACATACAGGTTGCTGTATACGACAGGATTGGAAAATAGGATTTTCACGTTCTTGCTCTGGTCCAGTCCGTAAAAAAGCCTGAAATCAGCGTTTAAAGAATAAGCGTTCAGTCCGGCCTTCTGTACGCTCAACTGGACTGTTTCTTCCTTGCCGTTCACCAGATAAACATAGCCAAGCCCGTTCGCCAGGCTGAGGCTTGACTGATCGAGCACAGCCGAGCCGTTCACCGACAGATCCACATTCCCGGAATAATTCACGTCCCTGAATCCGAACTGGTTCACGGCTTCGACGCTGATCTGGTTCAACGTGCCCACACCCAGCTCCAGATCGCTGCTCGTGAGCTTCAGGGAAGTAGCACTGTTGGCCGCAGGGATCTTGTACAGCACGATCCGTCTGACAAAGGTCATCTCTTCGCCTTTGATGATGATGTCCGCACCGTTGGCACGGTTGCCGAAATAAGCGTCGCTGATCAAGGTATAGTTCGTTTTCCAGACATGTGTATCCTTCATCTTGGACAGGGCCAGTTCCTTCATATTGACAGAAGCCGGCAGGTTATCCCGGTTATCATAGGCCAGCATGAACTGTTTGTTCAGTCCTGTATCATAGTATTCGATGGCCAGTACATAATAATAATCATCCGTCGTCACTTTTTCGGCAAAGCTGGATTTGACGTCAAAGGTCAGACTGGCCCAATCCCCAAACGTGCGCCGGGAAGCCGAACCGCCGATGCTGTTGGTGAAATAAGTGGCTTCGCTGTACAGGGAAAGCTGGTTCTCCACAGGCGGATCAAAACGCATATCGCAGGAAGCATAATAAGCCGATGTAGGCACCCGGCAGTTGGTAAAAAGAACGGAACGACTGTTCGTGGAACTGTCCACACTGGAGACCCTCAGGTCGATCCGGTTTGTGGTCGAAAGACCGCCGGCGATCCAGAGATTGGTAAAGCTGCTCCGGTAAGTATTATAATCGAACCCCGCTGTCCGCCAAACGCCTTTATCCGACCTGTACTCCAGTTTTACGGCTTCCAGGCTTTTATCCAGATTCTCATTGGAAAAAATATCGGCGGTAACCAAATTCTCAAGGTCAAGCAGGAAATTATTGGTCAGCCGGATGCCGTTCACGCAGATATTCGTGGGAGCCTGGGGCAGCCGCGTATCCATGAATATGATTTCGTCCAGAAAAGTGATGTTGGTCGTATCACCGCTGTTATTCTCGGAAACCAGTTTAAAATCCAGGAGGCGGTTCAAATTAATGGCTCCGAAAGAGGAGAGCGGGATATTCGTCTGCTGCCAGGATGTTGTCAGGTTAGAGAGCAGAAGCCCGGCTGAATTGACCGGCGCCCCGCCATTGTCATAACCCAGGTGGATATACCGGTTCTTTTCCGAAGTGTTGTTCGAACCCTTCTTCATCCGGAACTGCAGCCGGTCACACCCGGAAACGTCCATACTGGGCGTAATGCCTAAATAACCGAACATCCAGACGCTCTGGTTATAAACCCAGCCCACCCCCTGCTGGTGGGAAATATGTTTTATATAATAAGCACCGTTGCCGGAATAAGCCGCGTTGGTCAGGATATTCGTCGCAAAGTGAGTCTGGGACACATCCGAACCCTGGCCGTTCGCGTAGATATCGAACGAGAATGAATTCAGCTCCGATCCGGACGCGTCGGGCCTGCTGTCATATTCAAAAGTATCCACATAAACAGGACCGGCGCCTTTAGCCAATAATATTTCGTCCAGATAAACAGTCCCTGTATTGGGGCCGATCCCGTTCACGGCAAAAAAATACAGGGTATAAATATTTCTTTCATCAAACTTGTCATACCGGAAAGAAATTAAGGGGATGACGGCTTTCTGCCAGGATGTAGTGATCATGCCGGCTGGAAGATAATTCCTTATATCCACCCATTGATAAATACCGCCGGCATCCTTGAGCATGATCCGCAGCACCTCCCCGCCGGCTTCGCCTTTGAGCCAGAAGCTGAGATAATCATAGTTCGTCAGATTGACGGGTATGATGCTGGCCCCGTTCTGCTTAAAATTCATCCAGAGCTGGACACCGGAGGTGGAAGCCGTGACCACGCTGTACTGGAATTTAAGAGAATACCCGGAAGAACCGAAACAGGAAGTCTGATCATAAGTGATACTGCCCGTACCTCCGAAATAACCAAAAACGTCATATCCTCCGTTTTGAAGATTTGGCGCAGACGCGTCATTGAAATTATCCACATATAAATATCCGGCTGATATGATTTTAGCAGTAAACAGGATGATTATCACACTTATTTTTATCAATAATTTTCCCTGTTGTGCAAGAAATGAGCAAAAAACATGATAAAAATTAATGATGTCTCGTGTCATCTTATACTATATTATAACTCATTTCTTCTTTTTGTCAAGTATTATCATAAAAAAAAGAGAACCGGTCTGGAACCGGGAAAAACAGCCGAACCCATACAGATCAATGGCAGGATTGATTTTTATCATCTGTTTATCTCCGGTTTTTAACAGCGGTATTACCCCAGCGACATTATGCTTATCCATCATTACCGGAGACAGGAACTGCCTCCGGTAATGATGCCTGCAAATCAGCTATTCTTCATCTTCCGTATCTTCGGATTCCTTGGAA
>JAQTRT010000036.1 GCA_028711675.1 bacterium
GAGGCTGCGGATCTTTTCCAGCATCTCTTTCTGCAGGTTTTTCGGCTGGTCCCTGGTCTCGACAGGTTAAAGGAACCTGACCTTTATGGGAAGCGGATTGATGAAAGCTGACTTTTTCTTCTGTATGAAAAGCGTGTTCTTCAGGACGATGGGCACTACTTTTGCTCCCGTGTGATAGGCAATGACGATGCTTCCGGACTTGAATTCATTGACGGTATCATCCAGGCTCCTGGTCCCTTCGGGAAAGATGAGGATCGAGACACCTTTCTTGATGTAGCTGATGGCTTTCTGGATGGCCCTGAACGCTTTATACCTGTTCTCCCTGTCCAAATTGATGTAATCCACGGCCCAGAGCGTGAATCCGAAAAGCGGTGTATAAAAAAGGGATTTTTTAATGATCCACTTGAAAGGGATATCATCAAGGAGGGTAAAGAGCACAAGGATATCGAACAGGCTCTGATGGTTGGATACGAAAAGATAGGTCTGCCGGGCATCGTAGGTCCGCGGATTCTGCAGATAAAGGCGCGACCCCGAAACGAACAGGATGAACTTGCCGCACAGGACCAGGGTCTTATGGAGGACAGGCCTTAAAAAAGAAAAAGGCCATATGAATACGGCCATGATAAAGCTTACCACAATGGAGAGAAGAAAACTTTCATAAAAATAAAGGGTAAGGATGAGATTGGTGATCATAGGATACTGTTGCTGGCATGAAATATGTCGTAGATCTTCTCCCCGGACGACGATTTCATGAGGGGAGAATAGATGGTCTCGACATACTTTCTCCCGTTCTTCTTAACGCCCCTTTTCATGGAAAAAACTCCTCCGGACAATGATTGATGACTTCTTAAACTGTTCCCGATTACTTCTTCTTTCATCATCGTTCGGCTATTTTTTTCCTTTAATGATTTTTTTGATCTCCTCCAGGTCTCTCCTGATGCGGGAGAACAGGATATCCACGGGCGGGGCTTCGCCCCGTTTCAGCTCCTGCCAGAGCCGCTTTTTCGCGCCATTGATGGTATACAGCTCCTCGTACAGCAGTTCCTTGATCCGGAGCGCTATCTCCAGGTCTTTTTTATGGTACAGCCTGTGGCCCGATTCCTTTTTCTTTGGCTTGAGGAATCCGATCTCGCGCTCCCAGTTGCGGAGCACGTGCTGCTGGACGCCCACGATCTGGCTCACTTCGCCGATGGTGTAATACTCTTTCTTTAAATTTCCCTGGTCCATAAAATGTGCTTCCCTTGCGGATCTACGGATTAATAAACTTGATCAGGTTCCTTGATGCCTTGAACCTGACCTTCCTGGGCCTGGTCACAGACGAGATTTTTTTCGTCCTGGGATTGACAAAACTGGTCTTTTTCTTCCGCACGATCTTAAAGACCCCGAAATTTTTGATGTTCACCTGTTTCTGTTCTGAGAGGGAATTGATGATCGTGTCAAGGAACAGGTCGAACACTTTCCTGGCATCGGTCTCAGGCAGGCCGGTCTTCTTCAGGTCCCGGATAAAATCCGTCTTTATCTGTTTCATATCAGCGCCAATGCTCCGGTTTAGGATCCCTGGTCATCAGGGCTTTCACGGCTTTCAGCGTATTCTTTTTCCTGTAAATGATATGATGAACTTCCTCAATGATAGGCATGTTCACTTTGTGTTTTTGAGCCAGGCTGTAGGCGGATAACGTGGTCTTCACGCCTTCGGCCACCATTACCATGCCATCAAGTATATCCCTGATCTTCCGGCCTTTGCCCAGTTCCTCGCCCACATACCGGTTCCTGCTAAAGGGGCTGATGCAGGTCGTGATCAGATCGCCGATACCGGCCAGGCCGGCAAAGGTCTGGGCTTGGGCACCCATCTTGATCCCGAGCCTCTGTATCTCCGCCAGTCCCCTGGTCATGAGGGCTGCTTTGGTATTGGAACCGAATCCCAGGCCGTCCGAGATACCGCATGCAATGGCAATGATATTCTTCAGGGAACCTCCCAGTTCAACGCCTGTGATGTCTTCATTGGTATAGACCCGGAAATATTCCGTGATGAATATTTTCTGGAGATACCTGAGTTTCCGGAGGTCATTATTCAGGCCGGCAATGACCACGGTCGTGGGAACTTTCCGGCTCACTTCCTCGGCATGGGACGGTCCGGAGAGCGTATAGATATCCGGATTTTCCGTGGTCTCGTACAGGATCTCGGATATCCTTTTCAGGGACTTGTTCTCAATGCCTTTGGCTACATTGATCAGGATCTTGTTCCTGACCTTGTCCCACGTGTTTTTCAGTACCGAACGGATAAAATGGGTAGGAATGGCGAAGATGACAATATTGCTTTTATACAGGATCTCATCTGCGTCCGAGGAAAAGAATATCTTTTCAGGGATGGCTACTCCCGGGAGGAATTTCTTGTTCTCCCGTTCCCTGTTCATTTTATCGCACTGTTCTTTGTCGTAATCCCAGACTTTAACCTTGTGCCTGCGGGATAAAAGGATAGCCAGGGTCGTGCCCCAGCTTCCCGCTCCCAGAACCGCGATCTTTTCATTTCTCACGAAGAATTTTTTCATACGGATTATTTTATTTTTTCACCCCATTTCCGTTCAGTCCCGCTCAACAGCCTTTGTATATTATCCTTATGTTTGAACGTCACGTAACACGCGATCAGCAGTGTAAAAACAAATAAAGCGGTTGAACCGGGTTCCAGGACCAGGACCGTGACTGGCAGGGCCAGGGCCAGGGCTATGGAACCGAGGGATATATATCTCGTAATGAGGACCAGGAGAATGAACAGGATGACCGGGGGAATCACGATCTTGTAGCTTAAAGCCAGCAGGACCCCTGTTGAGACGGCCGCACCCTTGCCGCCTTTGAAACCCAGGAATAGTGAAAAAGAATGGCCCAGGATACAGCCGAGACCCGTGAGAACCGGCATTAATCCGGCTGGTTCAGGGAACACAGCCCGGCTGATCAGGACCGGGATAAGGCCTTTCACGCCGTCCAGGACCATGATAATGAAGAACCATTTCTTCCCAAGGACGCGGCTGGCGTTGGTAGCTCCGATATTCCTGCTGCCGACCTTGCTGAGATCGACGTTTTTGATCAGTTTCGTGAAGATATAAGCGAAAGGTATGGAGCCGATCACATAAGAACCGAGAATAAAGAGTATTTCATAAAATATTTTCATAATAATTGATATGATAAACTTATACAAGATGAATAAAAAGTCAATAATTTTGTTTGACAAATTATTTAATATTAATAAATTAAATCTGGATAATTCTGAACCACGGCATCAAGATACAAAAAAGGGAATAATCGCTGTATCACATCATCTCTTGATCGTGCAAGGAGCTGGAATTTTCATGGAAATAAAATTCTGGGGTGTCAGGGGTTCCATCCCCACGCCTTTAAATTCACAGGACATCAAATTAAAGATCAGGAAAAGCCTGTTACTGGCCAGGGATGTCGACACTTCCACAGAAGAAAAGCTCGATTATTTCCTGAACCAGCTTCCCTTCTCCGTATACGGCACTTTCGGCGGAAATACGCCCTGCGTTTCCGTCCAGGACGACCACGACAACATCATTATCCTGGACATGGGTTCCGGCGCCCGGGGCCTTGGCTACGACCTGAAGCAAAGATACCCCAACGGCAAGGCATTATATATCTTCCTGTCCCATACGCACTGGGACCATATCCAGGGAATCCCGTTTTTTCTCCCCATCTATGACAAGAATTTCACTCTGATCTTTCACAGTCCGAAACTGGACATTGAGGAACGGCTCATCGCCCAGCAAGAGGAAAAATTCTTCCCGGCTCAATTCCATCACACGTTCTCAAAAAAAATGATCAAGCATATCAAAGAGAACGATGAACTGGAGATCAACAAGGACCTGTTCATTTCATCTTACAAGCTTATGCACCCCGGTGATTCCTTCGCGTACAAAATCACGTCGAACAATAAATCCGTTATTTATGCCACGGATGCCGAATTTTACCAGTTGAACGAAGAATTCATGAACAAGATGCACCAGTTCTGGTTCAACGCAGAAGCCATTATCTTTGACGCTCAGTATACCATGCAGGAATACATCAGCAAGATCAACTGGGGCCACAGCACCAATACCATGGCGGTCGATATCGCCGTGCACTGCAAGATCAAAAAACTGATCCTGTTCCACCATGAACCCATCTACACGGACGAATTCATCGAGACCACGGTCCGTAAATCAAAGGAATACCTGAACATACTGTATCCCGACTACCCTCTGGAAATTTTAGGAGCTTATGAAGGACTGGCTATCAATATTTAAAAAACCCGGCGTCTTGAATAATATCATTTATCTGGCCTACGGGCTCATTGTCTTTTTATTCCGTTACATGAACAAGACCGAAGTGATCTTTCTTCTCCTGATCATCATTATTGCGAACAATTTTATCATTAAAAAAAAAATTGTGTTCCTGTCCGGCTTCCGGGCGGAACTGAGGAACCTGAACTGGGTATTCATACCGGTCTTTTTTTACGCCCTGATCATGCCTGACAGGATCATCGGGCTTTTATTGATCAGTAATATCTTTTCCGACCGGATCGCCAGGCTGGTAAGAGCGCACCTGCCGCCTCTCTTCTTCCGGTATCTGAGGAAAGGCGTGAAAGGCACGATCGCTTTCATCCTTTCTAATTTCATCATTTCCCTTATGTTCTTTTATTTTTTATCCGGGTATCTGATCATCCGGGATGTGGTGATCCTGTTCATCATCTCCGTGGCATTCGGTTTCCTGGAGAACATCCGGATCATGGACCTGCCTGATAATTTCAACCTCAATATCTTCGGCTCCGTCCTTATCATACTTTGCACATACATTGATTTCCATTTCAGGTTCAGCACCCTGAACTTTGTCTTCGGGTCTTTTATCTGCGTCTTCATTACCCTGATCTTCATCCTTCTCGATTTCGTCAACCTCAGGTCCTCTTATATCTATTATCTTTATTTTGTGCTCTTTTATACCAGCATGGGCTATTTCCTTTTCATCTTCAATGCCCTGATCCTTCTCTGCATGGGTGTTTTACAGAAAATGAAGGTCCGGTATTCCTTCATCGATCTTTATCCCCTGAAAAATTATTTTTACCTTTCCCTGATGATCATCCTGGCTTATTTTTTCATCCCCCACCTTCCCCTCATCCGTTCAGCCCTGGTCACGGGCCTCATCACAGGCCTCCTTCATTACGCTTATCATCTGGATGTTATCGACGAGATCAACAGCAAGTTCAATTCCGTGCCATTATTAAAGAAGATGGCTGTCCGGCTCTCCCCGTGGTTCGAAAGAATAAAATTCATCAATAAACGCACTTTCTTTTTCAATAACCTGACGACCCTGCTCCTGCTCCTGATCGCCTTGTACCTGAATCTGGTTGACTGGACCTATCTCCTCCTGGCGCTCATCTGCGTGAACCTCACTATCATCCTGTACGATTATCTGAGGAAAAAATATATCATCAGTCCTGAATGGGTAAAATTCCTCATCGTTTATATCCCGTTCAAGTTGGTACTATTAATATAAGGAATTAATGTGAAACAAGATGAAAATAGCCATTTTATATCCTCCTATCACGCGTAATAACGAATTTCCCTTACTGACCCAGAACAGACAGTTTAAATTCTCCAATTCTCTCCAGGTCCGGATCTATCCTGTTGTCATGAGCTACCTGGCTACCTTACTGAAAAATAATGGGCACCAGGTCCTTTATCTGGACGGAATAAACTCCCGGATGTCTCCCGCTCTCTTCGAGGCTTCCGTACTGAAATTCAAGCCTGATTTTGCGGTCATGGAAACAAAAGCTCCCATGGTCAGGGCGCACTGGGAGTATATCGGCCTTCTCAAAGAGAAGCTGGAAGAGACCAATTTTATTTTAATAGGAGACCATGTCTCCTTTTATCCTGAGGAATCCATCCGGAACTCAAAAGCTGATTATGTCATCCGGGGAAGCGATTATGATCTCATCATTACAGACCTGATCGAACATCTCAGCACGAAAAAAGGGAGCATGCCGGCCGGTGTTTATACACGGGAGGGGAACACAGGTCCTGAAAAACTGTATGACCTGAACCAGCTCCCTGTCATCGACAGGGAATTGACCCGGTGGGATCTGTACGGTGAAGCTTACCTGTATCATCCTGTGGCGTATATCATGACAGGCCGCGGCTGCGGCGGTTCCAATTCAAATAAAAATTTCACATCCAACAAAGAGACCACGGAAAAATACGGGACCCGGATGCCCGGCCTCTGTACGTTCTGTATATGGCAGTATGCTTATTACCGGTGTTCGGCACGTCTGATGAGCCCGAAGAAAGTCGTTGATGAGATCGAGAACCTGATCGTCCGCTACAAGGTCAAGGAGATCTTCGATGACAATGAATCCGGTGCTGTCTGGAATATCGGATGGCTTAAGGATTTCTACGAAGAAATGAAAAGGAGGGATCTTCTGAACAAGGTGATCCTTTCCTCCAATGCCCGGGCTGATTCTCTTACGGACGAGACCTGCCAAATGCTGAAAAAACTCAATTACCGGCTTTTAAAAATAGGGGTCGAATCAGGCAATGATAAAACACTTCAAAGATTAAAGAAGGACGAGACGGTCGAAGAGATCAGGGAAGGGATCAAACGGGCGAAACAGTACGGACTGATCGCAATGCTCACCACCATGGTGGGATACCCCTGGGAAGATGAAGAGGATACGGCCCGGACGTTCCGGTTCACTAAGGAGATCATGCTTTACAAGACTCATTTCGGGGATTCGCTCCAGTCCAGCATCATTGTCCCTTATCCCGGTACACCATTATATAAGGAAGCCCTGAAGAACAAGTGGTTCATCATGGACCCTGAAGATTATGATAAATTCGACATGGCCCACCAGATACTGAAATCATCCATTGATTCGGCCAAATGGTGCAAAAAACTCTGGCGGATCCATCTCCATCCTGTATTCCTGCTGAGGTCCTTCCTGACCCTGCGGAAATGGCAGGACATCAAGCTGGCTTTCCGGGGTCTTATCTCTCTGCTGGGCCATCTCAGGGATTATGAAAAATAAAGACCCTGCCGGACCTTCACGTCTTTTTCAGGGTGATGAGCGTGATGTCATCCTCCTGCCCCAGGCCTTCCCTGAACCTTTCCAGTTCCGCAATGATGGAAGCATTAATTTCCCGGGCTCCTTTCTCCCTGTAATTCCATAATAATTTCCGGATACGGTCAAAGGTATAAAGATTCCTGTTCTTGTTCTTTGTTTCGTACACACCGTCGGTCAGGAGCAGGATAATATCGTCCTTGGCGAATTGAAACTCCTCTTTTTTATATTGAGCGTTCTCCTCAAGTCCGATGGGCAGGCTTCTTGTTTCCAACTCCAATAGTTTATCCTCGGATTTTTTATACAGGAGCAGACCGGGATGGCCGGCGTTGATATATTCCATGGTCTCGGTTTTTTCGTCATAGATCATGATGATGCCTGTCGCGAATTTTTCGCCTTTCAGCCTCTCGACAAGCCGTTTGTTCAGCAAACCGGCCAGCTCCGTGCTGTCCTTTACTTTATCCGCTGCAGAGTGGACGATAAAAGAGATGACCGACATAACGATGGCTGCCGAGGAGCCGTGACCCGCGATATCCACGATCAGGATAGCATGCCTGTGGTCGTCCAGTTTCACAACATCATAGTAATCACCGCCGATAAAATCGGACGGAAGATAATAGGTGTTCAGGCTCACATTTTTAATGGGCTCGATGTATTCAGGCAGGAACATCTTCTGGATCGTGCTGGCAATGGCCAGGTCCTGTTCCATTCTCTCTTTTTCAATGGCCTTCTTGTATAAACGGGCGTTCTCGATCGATATTCCGGCCTGGCTGGTGATCAGCTCAAGCACTTTCATGTCCTCCTGGCTGAACAGGCCGCTCACCAGGTTGTTGTCCAGATAAACAATGCCGATCATCTCGCCCTTGGTAATGATGGGCGAACAGATGATCGACTTGAACCCGGACGTAATGACACTGGCCCTGTTCTTTAACTCGATGTCGGAGGACGCGTCATCGATGATCACGGGTTTCTTCTCTCCCAGGACGCGGTTGATAATGCTTTGGCTCATCAGGAACTGGTCCGATCCTTCTTTTTTCACGTTCTTCACGACTTTTAGCTCAAGCTGGTATTCGCGTTTCTCATCCTTCTCCGGATAAAGGAATAGGGCTCCCCGCTCAGCTCCCACCAGCTCCACGGTACTATCCATGATCTTCTCCAGCAGCTCGTCCAGTTCAAGGATGGAGCTCAGGTACCGGCTGGTATTCAGTACGGTATTCATCCGTCTTTCCAGGCTCAGCCTCTCCTGGGGCGTGATTTCCTCTGAGTTCGTTTCACGGGAAAGGCCTAGAATATCCATGGTCTTCTCAAGATCGGGTTTAACCTCCATTTTTTCAAAAAGTTCTTTTGCTTTTATCAGATACTCCTTTCCTTTTTCCGCGTTGTAAATGAAATTATACCCTTCCCGGTAGAGCAGTTTTCCCAGTTCATAATACGCCTGGGCCAGATAATTCAGGTGTTCGTGTTTTTCCATGAACCGGATGCCCTTCAGGAAACACCGGATAGACCTTCCCTTATTCCCCTTAAGCCAGTAATACTTGGCAAGCACGCGCATGCTGAATCCTTGAAAGGCTTTATAGGTCCTGGAATATTTCAGGGACTGATGGCAGAGGAATTTAACGCGCCGGAGACACCGCCTCCTCCGGCTCCCGGAGATCTTTTCTTCTTTTATTTTTTTAAGATAAGCGTCGGCTGTGGCGGCAAAGACCTCCAGAGCCCAGAAACCTTTAGCCGTGGTGTTCAGGAATACCTTGACACCTTCCTCGCCCGCCTGAACGGCCTTATCATAGTCGCCTTTTTTGGTGTAATGCATGGCCATGGTGGCATAGGTCATGGCGATATGGGGCGCTTCTCCCACCGATATCTGGTGATCCAGGGATTTTTGGATCCGGAATATCACATCTTCGTCCACTCCTTTCAGGAGAGAATCCAATTTAGTATCAATGTGGATGGCCCAGCTCAGGGTCCGCGGGTCCTTGACATGTTCCATCTGCTGAAGATTCTCTTTATTGATCCGTTTGGCCTTTGTCAGTTCTCCCCTCATATAGCATGACCAGAAAATAAAAGCATAAGCCGTGGATATCTCCCATTTTTCACCCAGTGGCAGAAGCATGGCAACGCCCTTCTGGCCGTATTCGATCGATTCTTTCAGCCTGTTGGAAGCCATATACGTATAACACAGGTATGTGTAGGCAAATCCTTCCATTAGTTTATTCTTCAGTTTCATGGCAGCCTTAAGGCCTTCCATGATATATTTTTCCGCTGAACTGAACATGCCGATAGCCACCCAGAACGTGCTGCCCACGATATGCACATGGCTGTAAACGATGGAGCCGTGCATTCTGTCCGAAATGTTCAAGCCCCGCAGGGTGACAAGGGCGCTCCTGATCTTATCATCAAAATAATAGCAATAGCCGAGCCTGATATAGATCCGCGATACGATGTCGCTCCTTTCATCATCTTTGAACTTATCATGAATAAAGATCCCGGGAAAGGAAACATGTATTTTTTGGAGCATAAAATGGTACATGAAACATTGCATTGTGATCAGACCGGAACTGGTGGTAGGTTTAAATCCCAGGATCCCGATGGTCTTTTCCAGCGTTTGAGTGGCTTCCGATACCTGGCCTGTCTGGAAGAGCGCATCCCCGATCTTATTGAATATCTTTCCTTTATCAAGCTCGTCCTTGACAAGTCCCGATGCTTCCCTGAAATTTTTCAGCGCCTCGTCATAGATGCCTTCCAGTCGCAAAACATCACCCAGCCCTTCAAGCAGTTCCACGTATCGTTCTGATCGTTCCCCCTTTTTTACCAGTACTTTCTTGGCGTATCCGAAATATTTGATGGCTTCCTTGTTGGCATAATTATCTTTGGCCTTCTGCGCTGCCTTCAATCCATAGGTCAATCCCCTCTCTTCGTCCCCTCCCTCGATGAAATGATGGGCCAGATCGAAGATGATCTCTTCTTCGCGGTCCCGGTATCTTTGTTCCATGGCCAGGCCGATCTTCAGGTGGTTCCCGGCGATCTCCTCAGGACCCATGCGGGCAAAAAAGGCTTCTTTGATCCTGTCGTGGATGAAAAGAACTTTTCCCTTTTCCAGCACGGAATGTTCCAGAAGCTGCTTATCGATGGCTTCATCCACGAGGCTGACGACCGATTCTTTATCCATTTCCATAAGGCTGTAGAGAAGGTCCATTTCGAATTCACGGCCTATGACCGATCCCAGACGCAATAGATGGTCCACCCGGGAAGGGATATCCTTGATCTTTAAAAGGACCATGTCGATGATGTTCAGGGGGATGCGAAGCCCTCTGATCTTCTCCCAGTCCTCTTTCCAGTATCCTTGCTCCCAGACAAGAGCTTTTTGCTCAACAAGCTCCCTCAGAAGGGTAATGGCAAAGAAAGGATTCCCGTTCGATTTCTCAAAGACATAATCGGTCAGCCGGACAGCCCTTTCTTCCTTTTCTCCCAGTACTTCTGCAGTGAGTTTGTTCAGGCGGGGCTTGTTCAGCTGCTTTAATTTCATGTCCGTCAGATCAAGTTTTTCCTCTCCGGCCTTTTTTATAATCCTGCTGAGGCTGTGATCCTCGCCCACCTCATTCTCCCTGTACGTACCGAGGACCAGGAACCGGTAACCGCGGAGCTTCCGGCTGATCTCCTCCAGGAGCCTCAGGCTCCCTTCATCAGCCCATTGAAGGTCATCGAGGAACAGGATACAGACATGCTCCTCATCCGCCAGGTTGCAGAAAAAATCAGAGACCAGCATCAGGAACCTCTGGTTCTCTTTTTCCGGTTCCAGAGGCGTCAGTTCCGGCGTCTCGCCCAGAATGTCCCTCATGTTGGGATTGAGCTGGATGATGAGATTGGCCAGGTCGCCGAGGAGACTCTTCAGCCTTTTTGATTCAGTGTCCTTCGCAGCCTCATCGAGCTTCCCGGTTTTTTTTATATATTCGTTCAGGGCATCACGGAAAGGCTGATACGGCATCTTGTTCTCCTGGTTCAGGCACCGGCCGCGGATGAACATGCCTCCTTTCTCATAACCTTGTTTATAAGCGTATTCCTGCAGGGCTTCCACGAGCCTGGTCTTTCCCACGCCCGGTTCACCGCCTATCAGACAGATATGGCCCTGGTTCCTGCTGGTCCTGTCGAAAAGCTCCCTGATCTTTGTTATTTCCTCCTCCCTGCCGATAAGCCTGGTCTGATATGTAAGCTTTATCTTCTGGTCCTGTTCGGCAATGATAAAATCACGCACGCCCTGTTCCAGCAGTTCAAGGTCATGGAGCAGCCCTTTCGCGCTCTGGTATCTCAGCTCAGGCTCTTTGAAGAGCAGTTTCATGACCATATCGTTCACAACGGACGGAACGTCATGATTGATCTGCTCCGGAGGAGGGGGAAGGACAGCCACCTGCTGGTGAAGGAGCGTGCCGACATCCCGGCCTTTGAAAGGCTGTTCTCCCACCAGAAGAGTATAAAAAACAATGCCCAGCGAATACAGGTCGCTCCGTTCGTCAATGCTTTTTTTTATGATGCCCGTGGCTTCCGGCGACATGTATCCGAACGTGCCTGCGATCTCCTTTTCATCCTTGATCTGGCTCAGTTCCATGAGGAGCGATAAGCCGAAATCAAGGAGCTTGACCTGGAACTCATTGTTCTCCCTTTTAACGGCAATATTGCCCGGCTTGATATCACGGTGAATGATCCCTTTCCCATGCACATAATTAAGGGCCATGGCGAGCTGTTTGATGATCCCGATGGTCTGTTCCACGGTTAGCTGCTGGTTGCCGAGGATCATATCGGACAGGGTCAAACCTTCGATCAGTTCCGTGACCAGATAAGGACGGCCTTCGTATTCACCGGTTTCATAAAATTTCACGATATGGGGATGATGGAACGTGCTGATGAGTTCCACTTCTTTCTTGAAGCGGATGATATCCTCAATATAAGAAGATGTTTTTCCCGGTTTCAGGAATTTAATGGCCACGGGGCAGCTCTTTACCGTATCCTCGGCCCGGTAAACGATGCTCATACCGCCTTCACCCAGCCGGTCCCGTATCCGGTATTTGTTCCGGATCATTTCGTCTGTTCTGATCACCGATTCCATTGTAGGCTCCTGTCCTGATCAGGACCATTCCATGCTCCGGTCCGATGAGGATTCATGATAAAGCCTGGAGGAACACTTCAGGGAATCTCACGATCCGTCTCTCCCTGTTGATGCAGGGATGGACCGTAAATCCCGTAGCCAGAAGTTTTTCATCCTTTTCCCTCAGGACCCGGTAACTGATCTTTAAACTTGCGTTCTTCATCTCATCGATACGGGTCTCCACGATGATTTCATCTTCGTACCGGGCCGGCGTCAGGTATTTACAGTAAGCTTCTGTGACCGGCAGGTAAAAACCCATCTCTTCCAGCCTGGCATAAGGGAATCCTTTACTCTTCAGGTAATCCGTGCGGGCTGCTTCGAACCAGACCAGATAATGACTGTAATAAACCACAGCCATCTGATCGGTCTCGAAATAACGCACTGATAATCTATGACGGTATGCGCTCTGGGTCATACGGAGCTTCTCCTCATTTAAAAAGTTTTTCTATTCCTTTTTTCGGTTTTGTGGAGATCGGGATGGTCATCAAGATCCGGTTGGTTCCTACCAGGGCTTCCGCACCGAAACTGTATTCATCCGGTTTCAATAAAATATTGTTCTGATATTCATAGATATAGAGAAAATTCACCATGTCGTTCTTCTCTTTCAGGAGATAAACGGAATTGGTCCGGTCCAAAACCATGGGAAAATTAGGTTTCTGAACCAGTTTTTGCCAGAGCCTTTCCGTCCCTTTCTTTTCCCGGATAAAAAAATTGATGCCGGAACCGAAACGGACCTCCTGTTCCCTGTCTGAATCATTAAAAACAGAGAACGAAAGGATAAAGCCCAGATCATCCTTAAGGTTATCGATCTTGAATTTAATTTTCAAGCCATCCTTTTTCAGCGTCTTGACATTAAGGATATAGGTATTGATAAAGATCATGATAAAAAAAATGAATACAAGATTGAGCACGGTCACCAGTAAGGAACGTTTCCTTGGTTTCATCATGATAAGATCTTCTCAAAGGCCTGCGGCAGGCAGGAGATCAGATCGCCGGCCAGGAGGCTGAACTTTCCTTTAACTTTTACGGCTTCATCACCGGCCAGAGAATGGATATAGACCGCAGCCAGTACAGAGCCCAGAAGGGACTTTTTCTGTTTTATGTTCTGGCTGGCCAGTCCCGCGATGATACCGGACAGGACATCACCGCTTCCGGCTGTGGCCATGCCGTCATTGCCGATTGTATTCACAAAAATACTGCTGTCAGGAGCTACGACCATGGTTTCCGACGATTTCAGGACCAGGATACAGCCGTATTGACGGCTGAAATCTCTTGCGATGGAAAAAATATCACGGAGCATCTGTTCCTTTTCCATTTTTACCAGTCTTCCGAACTCACCCAGATGCGGTGTTAAAACAAGGGAAGAGGCCTGTTTTTTCAGTAAATCCGGTTCTCCGGCTATGATGTTCAAGGCATCGGCATCCAGGATAACGGTCTTATTGTTCATTCCCAGTATCCCGGAAAGGAAATCACGGCTGGGCTTGCTTGTTCCGATCCCGCATCCTGCCACGATCACGTCGGCTTTTTCCAGAAGTTCCCTGCT
This sequence comes from bacterium, assembly GCA_028711675.1. Lineage (GTDB taxonomy): Bacteria > Spirochaetota > JAHITG01 > JAHITG01 > JAHITG01 > JAQTRT01. Next base: position 13,783 of record JAQTRT010000036.1, read on the forward strand.
CTGCTCCAGAGCTCTTTGAGGATCGTTCATATCCACGGGAAACGTCATGCCTTCCCTGAAACAAGCCTGTAAAACAGGATTGATCTCGATCGGGCAAACGGTCGTGACCAGGCCGGCGCCTGAACGGAGGACTGCTTCGGAACAAAGGCTGGCTGCACCGGCTTTTCCTGTTGAACCGGCAAAAACAGCCACATGGCCGTAATCGTTCTTATGATAGACTTTTCTCCGCTCGGGGAGGTATTCTTTTACCAGAGCGGATGTGAGGCAGTTCATTTTCAATCGGCTCTCCTCCAGCAGTTCTCCGGGAAAACCGATGTTCAGGCATACCAGTTCGCCGATAGACTCGCGGGCCGGCGAGAAGAGATGGGATATCTTCGGCGCTCCGAACGTAATGGTGATATCAGCTTTAAAAACAATGCCTTCCGGGATAAAATGGTCTGCGGAAAGGCCTGTCGGGATATCCGCGCTGATCTTTATTTTTCCTGTGAGCGTGTTCAGATACCGGACGATCTCTTCCAGTGCGCCTGTCAGGGGTGTTTTCAGCCCGAGTCCCAGGATGCTGTCCACAAGGATCAGGCTTTTATCCAGGATATTTTTATCCTGATCCAGGTCTTTCATTGCATGGATTACATGTATGGGTATCTTCAGTTTCCGGCACATTTGAAAATTCTTTTTATTGTTAGCGGTTTGTTTCTTCTCATCCCCGATTAAGAAGATCCGGACAGAATAACCCTTCCGGAACAGGTGCCGGGCACAGACAAGGCCGTCCCCTCCGTTGTTTCCGGGGCCTGCCAGGACAAGGACCTGCTTTTGGCCGGGAAAACGGTCCCGGATGAACCGCGCAATGCCGATACCTGCGTTCTCCATGAGGACGCTGTCCGGAATTCCGTATGTCTCCGTGCTTTTCCTGTCCACTTCATACATCTCTTTCGAGCTTAGTATCTTCATCGCCACCTCATCAGGTTCAGTTTATTATCCTGTATGCATAATCCGGCAAAAATACGGTCTTTCTGGATATTAAAATTAAGCCACTGCGCTTCTTTCCGGTCAAATCTGACGAGATAATTCCTTACCAGCGAGCCTTTCAAATTATACAGGCTGACCACCATGGTCTCTGTATCCTCATCTTCCAGTGTCCTGGCCATATATACCAAGCCTGAATTATCCATGATCATAAAATTATATTTCTCGTTCTTAAACGTGAAAAGTTTTTCCAGCGTCCCGCTCTTGATATCCAGCTGGTAATATACGTTCTTGATAAAGCTCATCTCTTTTTTATAGTACCCCATGACGAGGAGAAGGGATGTTCCGTCCTGTGAGTTATCCATATCCTCCAGGAAAAGCATCTGCCCCACTTCCTTTTCCAGTGCCCGGTTGGTCAGGATGAGGTCCGAACTGAAATCATAAAGGGTCTTGTTCTCTTTCCCCACTTTCCTTACCCACCAGGACTGGTCTGTTTTCGTATAAAT
>JAQTRT010000292.1 GCA_028711675.1 bacterium
CTGATCGGCTCTCCGACAAGCGGTCACACGGCAAAGATCAACAACCTGTATTCCAACGCCACGAATGTGCTGAAAACAGGCGGCAGTCCAACTGACCTGGTGAACAACTGGTGGGGGACCGTTGCCTGCACCAATATCCTCAAGACCGTCATCGGCTCTAGTATCGACTACATCCCTTACCGTCTGTTCGGTCCGTTCGACCTTAAGGAAGGCGCGGATGTCATGCCTCCGGATATGGTCGCAAGCCTTTCCAAGTACAAGCCGGACAACACTCTCTATCTTACGTGGAACAAGGTCACCAACTCGGACCTGGACCACTATAATGTATACGTCAGTTCCATGCCTGCTTTTTCCAACCTGTCACCGGCCGACATCAGGCTGAAGACTACCGCGACCAATTGCACGGTCCCGGCTCCTAACTCCTTTGTCACGTATATCCATATCACGGCCTCGGATAACCACTTGGTCTATACCAATGAATCCTGGTATTCCCTTACCATGGCTCTGACCAACAACATAGTCATCCGCCAGCAATACATCCCCTCCTACCAGACCACGCTCAATTGTTCCAACCAGGCTGTCATGGCATTCGAATACCGGCACATGAACAGCCTTTCCCTGACCAACCTGGCATTGACCAATACAGGCACCATGGTCAGGAACGCGGACCACAGTTCCAATCTCCAAATATATTATGACCTCAGTCCTTACGGTGTTTTTGAAAAAGGTACGGATGTTTACTGCGCAGACCTGTTCTGGAGCATGGGAAAGAACCAGTGGACCAATAACATGCTCTCCTTATCGAACAACAGCCGTATCCTTATTACCATGGATATCCTGTCCGGCCCCACGAGGAGCAGGACATTCCGGACCCGGATGACGAGGATAGCGGACAGCTACGGAACCAATTATCCGTATACAGTGACTGGACCTGTTGTCACCATCGACAACACAGCCCCGCTTTTCTCCGGTTCTTTTACAGGGGACACATCGGCCGGCAATACCATCAGCCTTCAGTGGGACAGCGCTTCGGATAACTGTTCGGCCGTAAATAAATTAAGATACCATATCTACCTGGAACCCTCGCAGGGTACCGGTTTAAGCGGTTCTTCCCTGGTGCGTTCCGTGACCAATGCAAATATACTGGTCCTGAGCAACCGGAACAGCAGCAGTTATTATTTCCTCATCGAAGCCTCCGATGAAATGGACAACCGGACGCTCCATGCTGATGAAATATCCGTTACGTTCACACAGGTACAATCCGACCTGAAGAACGTCCTGATAGGACCCAATCCCTATAAACCCTACGATTATTCCAATGTCATTTCAGGCAAGGGCATGATCTTCAGCGGATTGACATCGGACGCTAAAATAGAGATCTATACCATCCTGGGCCGGCTGATCGCAACCCTGAAGGAACAGGACGGGGACGGAGTATGCAACTGGAAAGTCCCGGAGAATATCGCCAGCGGCATGTATATCTGCCGGATCAGCAATTCCAAAGGCCAGTCCATGACCCGGAAAATAATGATCATTAAATAAACGACCCATCAGGTGTGCGATGAAAAAAAATTATATTCCTGTCATAATATTCATCCTGGTCCTCAGCCTTCGGGCCGCAGGAGCCGATCCAGGGACCAGCGCAGGCGATTTCCTGAGGATTACACCGGGTGCCACAGGCCCGGCACTGGGGAACGCCGTTGTTTCCATGGACCAGACCGCGGAAGCCCTCTTCCATAATCCGGCCGGGCTCTCCACACTGGACAGGACGGAATTCGCCCTGTCCTATTCCCGCTGGATGAACGATCTTAACTTCATGTCCCTTGCTTTCGGCAGCAAGACCGAGGAGACGGGAAACGTGGGACTGGGATTTACCGGCCTTTTTTACGGGGATATCCCTGTCGTGAGCCTGGATGAATCCGGACAGCTGACGCAAACGGCCAGGATGGCCGGCGCTTATGACTTTGCCGTGATGGCAGCCATTGCCGACCAGACCGCCAAGACCTTTTCCATGGGCATCACGGCCAAACTTATCTTTCACAGCCTGGATGACGAAAGATCCACTGAACTCGCCATTGACGCGGGCACAGGGCTCCATGTACGTTCGGCTCAAGCGCTCATCGGACCCCGGACAGGGAACCTGACCTTCGGTCTCGCGCTCCAGAATATCGGCAGTAAAGCCCGGTTCGACAGTGAGGAGTTCGATCTGCCCCTGCAATTGAAATTAGGTGCCCATTATTCCCTGCTCAATCTGGAACAGGGTATCCATATGGCCACTATCTACCTGGACGCGGTCAAATCCGTGACCGAAGGCGTGAAGATCAACTCAGGACTGGAATACGGTTTCCGGCAGATCATCTATCTCAGGGCCGGCGTGAAAGCAGGGAACGACCTGGACACGTACAGCCTGGGAGCAGGCCTGAACGTTCCCCTTAAGAGTTCCTTCCTGAAGCTGGACTATGCTTATGTGCCCTACGGCTCTCTGGCCGTCAGCCATCAAATAAGCCTGCGCTTCACATTATAACGCCTTTCATTCACCGCGCTCACTTCTGCTGGTCCCAATAATGATCGATCGAAAAAATTCATTTTTTATATCAGATTTCCCTTGACAAATCTTTTTTTTAATATATAATATTATTCATATATGAAATCAGTAAAACATTTTAATAAGGGCTGGTGGTTCTTCATCTTATGTGACTCGTGGCCAAGGCAGCGTAAATAAATATTGAAATAAATATTTTTTATAAAAAGCCGCGAGCGGACATGATCCTATCGCGGCTTTTTTATTTTTATAGCCTAAGGGGCATAAACCGCGGTAATAAAGGAGTAAAACAATGAAAATATATCCGTTATTTAAAGAATTATACCTGGATTATGAGACACCTATCTCCCTCTTTCTCAAGCTGACCGATAATAATACACGGAAAGGCTTCCTCCTGGAGAGCAAGGAAAAAGTGGAGACCATCGGACGCTACTCCTTCATCGGCGTCTTTTCCAACAAGGTCTTCTCATTCAACTCCGATCCTTTTGACAAGCTGAAAAGCATTCTCTGTTCCGTTGATTTCGAGAATAAGGAGATGAACATACCGTTCGCAGGAGGTTTGATCGGCTATTTCTCCTATGACACCATCCGGTATATCGAAAAGCTGGAACTGAAGAATCCCGACACAATCCGGATACCGGAATCCCTGTTCATCCTCCCGGAGATCTATTTTGTCTATGACCATTTCCTCAACAAGTCCCATCTTTTTACCCTGGTCAACACATCGGGCAAGGACGACGATTTCTCCTACTCCCTGGAAACCGGCCGGAATATCCTGAAATACTATGAAAGCAAGCTGAACTCGGTCATACAGATGAAAGAATTGAGGATCACACCCTCACAAGAGAAGATCAGCCTGACCTCCAATTTTTCCAGGGAAGATTTTACGAAAGCCGTGGAAAAGGCCAAAGAATATATCCGGAACGGCGATATTTTCCAGACCGTTCTTTCCCAGCGGCTTCAGCACAGCACCACCAATTGCGGCTTCAACATCTACAGGAACCTGCGGACCATCAACCCTTCGCCTTACATGTACTATTTCAACCTCAACGACTTTGAGATCATCGGTGCGTCGCCCGAAATCCTCGTGAAAAAAAGCAAAGATACAGCTATCCTGAAACCTATTGCCG
>JAQTRT010000293.1 GCA_028711675.1 bacterium
GGGTGTATTGGTAAGCGGAGCGTATGCCGTATCCAGTATACTGATATTGATACCGGCCGGGATGCTCCCGGTCCTCACATTGATCCCTGCCAATTCGTCCAGCCCCCCCACGTTATAAATATAATGAGGAAGGTCCAGGGTCGTGCCGGGAAAGACATTGTTCACGGTATTGACCCTGCTGATATCCAGGTCCTGGTAAAAATTATTATACGTCACCAGGAACTTGTAAAAATTCGTAACAAGGGAGGCCTGGTTGGAAAAGCTGCTGATCGTTCCGCTGTAATTCACGGACCATTGATAATAGGAAGTATTGGTAAGCTGGCCGTACCCCATGGAAACAAGCAGGATAAAAAGGAAAAGCAGGATGATTTTTTTCATATTCCCCTTCTTTCTTTATTCCCGTCTGTGCACGCGTACTTTATAAAAAAAATATCCGGCGTCGGAATCCATCGGCTGGCCGTCGGCCGTGCCGAAAGAGTCCGTCCCGCTGTTGGCCGTATGGACCCCAACCGGCGAACCCGAAAAGAAAAGGATGATCTCCCGCACAGCCGCATCAGCGCTCCCGGCCGGACCGGAAGGAGTATAACTTGCCCCGCTCCTGTCCCTGTACTGCACTGTAACATTGCCGTTCGTATGGATGGAGGACGTGTTGACAGACCCCACGATAAAATCGGTATGGTAAGGAATCCGGTCCCGGATGATGAGATTGGTGGCCCTGGCGTTACCGTCATTATCATAAAAGTTCGTATAAGTCACATAAGTATCCGGTACGGGGATGGCCGGATTTCCTCCGCGGGCCAGATATGCCGGCATGTTGGATACGGAAAGATTCTTCCGGAGAGCGATGAAAGGCGCATAAATGGTCACGGAAGGGAAAAGAACGCCGTAATTGGTACCGCCGTACTGAATCCCGTTATCCCCGAAATAAAGGATACGGAGGCCTGAAGAAGTCACCTGTGAGACCAGGGGAAGCATACCCCTGTGAAAAGGTTTGGACTGGATGGATGTCTGTATATACAGGTCATAAGGGTAGCTCGAACCTTCCGGTATTACATTGGTAAAGGCCCGGGACTGGGAATTCGTCCCTTTAACGGTCCGGGAAGTATTAAAACCGATGATATACGCTTTCCAGTTCGTGACAGAATTGGAACTGGAGGTCAGGAAGTTGTTCAATACAACGATCAGATTGATATTGGTATTGCCGTAATTGGTAATGCTGTAGTGGAACAGGTATGTGCCGCCCGGATAGGTAAAACCGTTGGTGGCTCCGCTGAACGTGCTCATGCCGTAAACAGCGCGGACCTGGGTGCTGATGGAATTCGAAAAGACATAAGAATCATACTCAACGCGCGCTTTATTGGTGATCAATGTCCCGGCAGAAACACCACGGGCATATATTTCCCTGTTCAAGAGAAAAAAAACAAGTAAACCCAAGATAACACAGGCTTTTTTTCCCATACCTACCATATATTATAGCTTTAAAAATAAGAAAAATCAAGTAAAATTTTATTTTTAATATAGACCGCTATAAAGGATAAAGCTTAATACCGCTTTTTCTTTAGATCTTACAGAAAACCTTCCATGTTATTTTTCTTGAAAATGATCCTGAGTTTCTTCAAAGAATGCTCTTCTATATTCATAACGATATTTTCAGGCATCTGGAGCGTCTCGGCTATTTCTTTATAGGAATAGACCTTGTTCATGTCATTAAATCCGAACCTCATCCGGATGATCGTCTGCTCATTCTCTTTCAGCATCTTGAGGAGTTCACGGGTCTTCTCCTTGAAAATGTTCTCAATGGCCTGTTCCTCCGGTTCCGGCATGCTCCGGTCAACGATAGCGTCCATCAGGGTTGTATCTTCTTCTTCACCGGCCCTGTCCAGCGAATCCGCGGACTTCATCAGATCGGTGGTCCGGACAAGCTTCTCTTCATCCCACTGAAGAACGGTCTGGACCTCACGGGCCGTGGGTTTCCGCGAAAGGTCGGCGGTCAGCTTCTCCACGGTCTTCAGGAACAGTTTTTTATCCTTTTCCACTCCTTTCGTGGAACGGATAAGGGACTGGGTATGGATGAACTTTTTCAGTTCGGTCTTGGTCACCTGCGTGGAAAAGGCGTAAAAATCATCCCTGTGCAGGACGGGGTCATACTGGTCCACGGCATTGATCAGGGCCAGATTCGCTTCCTGTATAAGATCGTTGAAGCTCAGCTTCCCGTTATAATAATGTTTAGCCAGGCTGAGGATAACGGGAGCAAAGGAAAGGACCAGGTTGTTCTTCATACTGTTATATTTCTCCAGGTGCTCATCCAGCCGGCTGATTAAAAAGCCCGAGAGCTCGAGCCCTATTTTCTGTTTTTTCCCGAACAGTTCCCCGTCAGCCGGAGTATGCGGCCGGCCGTCCATTTCTTTCAACAGGATAAAATTCTTCTTTAAATCCCCGATCAGGGTCAGGATATACTTGAACCGGAAACCCAGGGTATGAAGAAAATCCGTCAGGGGCTGGCGGTGGACGGAATTTTCCTTATCCGCGGACAGGGAATAATCCCTGAAAAGCTCCCTGAAACGTCTGATGTTGTTCCCGATGCCGTCCCTGTCCGTAAAGATACGCTCCGGTCTCCTCTTGCCCCGCGTGATGGCCCGGTTAAGCTGGTAGCAGAAAAAATCCGTAGGGACCAGGAGCCCCGTGATCTCTTTTTTCATAGCAGTAAGCTTGACCAGCCAGGCCTTCTCGCGGGGGATGTTCCTCTGCAAGGTCTTGTTCAGCTCATAAAAATAAAATTTATCCGGCGTATCAAGGAAATCCCCGATGTCCATCCGGTTCCTGAACTTGTTCCTGGACTTGGCGTTAATCTCCCGGGAGGTTAATGTCCGGATATGGTTCTGTGCCAGGAATTCCAGTACTTCCTCCACTTCTTCCTCGGAAATGATACCGGACGGAAGGAGGCGGTTCAGTTCCTCATAGGTCACATGATCCCGGTCCTTTAACTGTGATAACAGGTCTTCTTTATAAGACATGGGTCACTCGATCAGCTTGTTCCGGCCGGCCACAAGCTCTTTTTTTTCGTTCATGATCCTCTGGATCACCATTTCCACTTTCTTGACATCCTGAAAATTCTTCAGGGTCCTGATCTTGTCATTATACAGTTTCACAGACCTTTCCAGCCTGTTCATCTTTAATTTATAAATGCAGTCGTTGAGCTGCTTGGCCAGATGTTTGGTGTACTTTTCCGATAACAGCTCCTTGATGACCAGTTCCTTCATCTTGGGATCTTTGATCTCTTCCAGCATGTCATCCGTCTTGACCTTCTCGTTCTTTTGCCTGTACTCCAGCACAAATCCGTATAGTTTCCTGAGGAGCGGAGACGTAAGATGGTACAGATGAACGGATTCCCTGATCTTGTCGATCAGCCCGGGATTCTCGAACATACTGACAACCACGAACAATTCCGCGTACTGCAGGGAATCAGGCGCGTCCTTCTTCTCCTGGATCCTGGACAGAAGGACCCTGCCGGTGCGGGCGAATTTCTGGAACTCGGATTTCAGCACGCCCTCCTCCACTTTCAGCCGGTTAGACAGGACACGGAAAACGTCGGACTTCAGTATCTCATCATTTACCTGGCTGATCACGGGGAAGATGAAACCCAGTATCTTGTTCTTCCCCTCCACGTTCT
>JAQTRT010000037.1 GCA_028711675.1 bacterium
AACGTTCCTTTTTCAAGGCTTTCCTTTAAATGAAGGAGCAGATCCTTCTCTTTCAACAGAATGTCTTCTTTTTTAGAATGGATCTGTTTCTCTATCCTTTCCAGCCTGCTTTCGACCAGGAAGAGGTCCGCGAAGATCATCTCATGCTTGATGGTCTCATAATCCCTGATGATATCGATGGTCTCATAAGGATGATAAACATTCTCTTCCTTGAACTGCCGGATCACCAGGCCGAACATATCCATTTCCTTGGCTTCCACCAGGGCTTTATTGGTCTCCTGGGAGTCTTTTTTAATGGAGGGGACCAGATGGAATTCTATCTGGGAATAGATCTTCTTGTTTGTCTTATAAAATTCTGCCAGATTGTCTACGCGCTCATCCGGTACGTTCACCGTGCCGATCTCTTCCTTGGCCGGACTGATATTCGATTCCTGTTTCCCGGTCAGGAGGGTAAAAAGGCTCTTTTTTCCCGCATACTCCAGGCCGATAATGCCTACTTTCATGGATACTCCTTTATCGATCTTCCTGAACAGGGAAGGATCTGTTTTTAGTAATATCTTCTGCTCTATATTATATCATTCAGTTTTAAAGTCAAATGTCAAAACAAGAAGCGTGCAGAAAGTCCGGTTCTTTTTTATCAATGGTTAAAATCCCCGGATCAGGATAAATTCGAGGGAGCGGTTTAGACCGCCCCCTCATTTTTTACACAGGTTACGCGACCTTGATCTTGATCTTTTCACTTTTTTCTTCCTGTTTTTTCGGAAGAATGATCTTCAGCTGGCCGTTCTTGTATTCAGCCTGGCTCTTGTTCTTCTCGACAGCAAAGGGAAGCCGGATAGTGCGTTCAAAGGACCCTGTCCGGATCTCTTTTGTGTAATAATTTTTCTCCTTTTTTTCCTCTTTCTCCTCGCGGGAGCCGGTTACTTTCAGGTAATTCTCTTCAACGGAAATATCCACTTTTTCCGGGTCGATCCCGGCCAGGTTCATTTCCGCGTAAACATTATCCTTATCGTCATATACGTCCACGGCCATATCCCCGCTCACTTTGGGTAAAGCGAGGACCGGAAAGGTCTCGTCAAAGAACCTGTCAATGGTATCGAAAGGCGTCCATTTTATGAGTTTCATAACAGTCACCTCCTGTTTTTTACTCGTAAATTTATATAATATCAGTTTCTGTTTTTGTCAAGCCGCGGGATACAACATGATATCTTTCTTTTTGAAGAACTTCCAAAATTACTTGAAAAGAAAAAAGATGTGATTATATTAATTTTTCTTGTAATATGAAGCCTGAATAAATCGAATTTTTTATGTTTTATCGGTTTAAGAGACAAGTTTTATTTGTAACTTTTTTATGCACCACACGTCTAAAATTAAGAGCCCATCTGTAAAATTCATTCATAAAAATTTTGATTTCAACAGATGATTTTGAGGAGGATCGAACCATGAACAAAGACATCAAAGAGATCAACGAGAAAGTGATCAAAGCAAGTAAATTCATCGATGAGCTGAAGAACGAGCTTCATAAAGTGATCATCGGCCAGGAGGAGATGATCGAAAAGATCCTGATAGGCCTGCTCAGCAACGGCCACATCCTCCTGGAAGGCGTTCCGGGACTGGCCAAGACACTGACCATTAAATCCCTGGCCCGGATCATCCAGACGCAATTCCAGAGGATCCAATTCACACCCGACCTTCTTCCGGCAGACCTTATCGGCACTCTTATCTTCAACCAGAAAACAGGGACGTTTGTTACAAAAAAAGGACCTGTCTTTTCCAATATCATACTGGCTGACGAGATCAACAGAGCGCCGGCCAAGGTACAGAGCGCACTCCTGGAAGCCATGCAGGAAAGGCAGGTAACCATCAGTGATGAGACGTTCAAGCTTCCCGATCCTTTCTTTGTCCTGGCCACGCAGAACCCCATCGAACAGGAAGGGACCTATCCCCTGCCTGAAGCCCAGATAGACCGTTTCATGCTGAAATTAAAGGTCGTGTATCCCGATAAAAAAGAGGAAAAAGAGATCGTCAACAGATACACCACAGGCGAAAAGATCAATATCGATCCGGTCATCAAGGCCGCGGACATACTTAAAGCTCAGGAAATGGTCAATGATATCTATATCGACGATAAAATCGTTAATTACATACTGGAGCTGGTTTTCTCCACACGGAATCCGGAAAATTACGGATTAAAGGACCTGAAGAACCTGATCCAGTGGGGAGGTTCGCCGCGCGCTTCCTTATACCTCACCATGGCAGCCAAGGCCAACGCGTTCCTGAAGCACAGGGGATACGTCATTCCGGACGATGTCCGTTTTATCGGGTTCGATGTCCTGCGCCACAGAATCATCCTTACGTATGAAGCGGAAGCGGAAGAGGTCACGACCGAAGATGTGATCAGAAAGATATTCGATACCATTGAAGTACCTTAAAAAGGTAATAAAAGCGGTAAAGGTTAAAAAGGTTATAAAGGTCCGGATGAAATAATAACTAAAAAAAATGTTATCAAAGGAAATATTTAAAAAAGTCAGGAAAATCGAGATCGTCACAAGCAGGCTGGTGAACGACATCTTTGCCGGTGAATACCACTCCATCTTCAAAGGACACGGTATGGAATTCCTGGAAGTACGGGAATACAGCCTGGGCGACGATGTCCGCACCATCGACTGGAACGTATCCGCGCGCACAGGCAACCTTCACGTAAAAAAGTTCACGGAAGAGAGGGAACTGTCCGTAATGCTCATGATCGATATGTCCTCCTCCAGCAGGTTCGGTACTGTGAACAATTTAAAATCGGATATCGCGGCTGAACTGAGCGCCCTGATCGCCTTTTCCGCCATCAAGAACAACGACAAGGTCGGCCTGATCATCTTCACCGAAAAGATCGAGAAATTCATCCCGCCCAAGAAAGGAAAGAGCCATATTCTCCGTATCATCTGGGAGATCCTTTCCTTTGAGCCCGAACATAACCGCACTGACCTGGATTCAGCCCTGCATTTCGTCAACAGCGTCCTGAAACGCAAATCCATCGTCTTTCTCCTTTCCGACTTTATCAGCCCCGATTATTCCAAGTCCCTGGCCATTACCAACAAACGTCATGACGTCATAGCACTGACCATGACAGATCCCCGGGATAACCAGATCAATCCGGCCGGTTTCCTGTACCTTGAGGATTCGGAAACAGGAGAAGAGGTTATCGTGGAAACAACCGACCCCTTGTTCCAGAAAAAATTCCAGAATCAGGGGCAGAAGGAGCTCCTGAACAGGAAAAGACTGTTTAATTCCATCAACCTGGACAGTATCGAGATCAACACAGACAAGCCGTACACGAATTCCCTGGTCAATTTTTTCAAGACCAGGATGAAACGGTTCAGATAGATCAATTTACCCGAGGATAAAAATGACCTTTTTCCGGACCATATTGATCAATCTCATCATCATGACCTGCTGCAACCTTCTTCCGGCAGCTCCGGAAACACCGGTTTCTATTAAAACAGGCACGGACCGCACAACCATCCATATCGGGGATCCGGTTAATTTTTATATTGTGATCAGTTATGAAAAGGATATCAGGCTGGAGCTTCCTGCATCAGGGAACACCATCGGTCCGTTCGAAATCAAAGACCAGAATATCTCGGATGTGGCTGTTTCGTCATCCGAAAATCCGAAAAAGATCATCAATTACACGATTACCACTTACTATCTGGGTGATATCGAGATCCCCGGCCTCGAGATCGGATATATTGACAGGAATAATAAACAAGCCGTAATCAAGACTGAACCTGTCATCATAAAAGTTATGCCTGTTAAAAAGCTTCCTAATGATACGGATGATATCCGGAACCTTAAAGAACAGGTCTCTCTTCCCACTTACTGGTGGCTTCTGATCCTCATTCTCCTGCTACTGGCAGGCCTGGGCTGGCTGGTTTATCAGAAATACTGGAAAACAAAAAAAGTAAAAGAGGAGATACTCCCCCGGGTGACTGAGAATATCCTGTCCGAGGATGAGGAAGCCCTGGAAAAGATCAGGCAGCTCGGAACAAAAGGTTATCTGGAGAACGGCCTCATTAAGGAATATTATTTTGAACTGAACGAGATCATCAGACAGTATCTCCACAGGCGGTATGATCTTATCACCCTGGAACGGACCAGTTATGAGATCATCCAGGACCTGAAGAAATTGCTGGTCAAAGATGCGCTTGAATCATATATCCGTTTCTTCAATGATACGGATATGGTCAAATTCGCCAAATACACGCCATCTGTCAATGAAATCAAAGGCATAACCCCGTCTGCCGTTGACCTGGTCCAAAGCACAAAAAGAGTTAAGGAAATCCCCCATGAGACTCTATAGCTGGCCTTATTTACTCCTGTTCCTGCCTGCTCTGGGTTATCTGGTCTGGTTCTTCTTTAAAAAGGAACGGAAGAATTATTATTCCACAATACGGTATCCTGATCTGAGCAGGATCAAGCTGTCTTTGAACAGCAGTCTTTCCCTGACGATCAGAAAAAACCTGATCGGCCTGAAATTACTGGCTCTCTTCTTCCTGATCCTGTCTTTGGCCAGGCCTCAGGGCGGCCAGAAGATCCTGGATACCGAAGCCAAAGGCATTGATATCATGCTGGTACTGGATATTTCCGGCACCATGCAGGCTGAGGATTTCAAGCCTCAGAACAGGCTCTTTGTCGCCAAGAAAGTCCTGTCCAGTTTTATCAAGGGGAGAAGAACGGACAGGATCGGGTTGGTCTCATTTGCCGGTGAAAGTTATACAGCCTGCCCGCTTACCCTGGATTATCCCGTTATCCTCGATCAGCTGAAAACACTGAAATTCGGTTCTATCCAGGATGGTACGGCCATCGGCATGGCCATAGCCAATGCCGTGAACCGCCTGCAGTATTCAAAGGCCAGGAACAAGATCATCATCCTTCTCACGGACGGTGAGAACAATGCAGGGGTCATCGATCCCCTGACCGCGGCCCAGGCAGCGGCTGCTTACGGTATCCGCGTTTATACCATCGGCGTCGGCAAGCTCGGAGGCGCACCTATCCCTTTCCAGCACCCGGTATTCGGTAAACAGTATTACAGGAATCCGGACGGTTCCCTTTACCTGACCAAACTGGATGAGAGAACGCTCGAGGAGATAGCAAACCTAACTGATGGAAAGTATTACAGGGCCACGGACAGCGACACTCTGAAAGCCATATACGGAAAGATCGACAAGCTGGAAAAGACCAAGATCAAAGCCAAACAGTATATCCATTACACGGAAAGCTTTCCGGTTTTCCTGGTGATGGGGCTCCTCTGCCTTCTGGCTTATCTGGTCCTCGATAATATTATCTTTATCAAGGTCCCGTAGGAGGTTGTCAACCACGCGTCATGTTCTTTTATTATGAATCAGTCATTTATATCTCTTTTATCATTCTTATTGTACTGGTCCTCCTGTTCTATTACGGACTGATCCTGAAAAAACGGCTGATCAGAAGTTTCGGGGATATCAACATCATCCGGAAATTCTCATCCCTGGATTTTAAGATATACAGGAAAAAAGCCATACTGCTCCTGGTTGTCATTTTTCTGGTATTCTTCAGCCTGGCCAGGCCCCAATGGGGAAACAGGACAGTCAAGTCAAACCGGAAAGGCCTGGATATCCTCATCCTTCTTGATGTATCCAGGAGCATGCTGGCAGGCGACATGCTTCCCAACCGGCTCACAAAAGCAAAACATGAGATCGAACGCCTCGTGGACTATCTGCAGGGCGACCGGATAGGCCTGATCACCTTCTCCGGAAGAAGCTTCCTCCAGTGCCCTCTGACCATAGATTATTCGGCGTTCGTCATGTACCTGGACAATACGGACATAAACTCTGTCCCTGTTCCCGGGACCGCCATTGCCGACGCCCTGGAGAGGAGCATAAATTCCTTCCCCCAGGTTGAAAAAAAATATAAAGTAGTTATATTGCTGACAGACGGAGAGGACCATGAAGGGAACGTGGTCGAGGCAGCCCAGAAAGCCAGGGATGAAGGGGTCGTCATTTTTACCATCGGTATAGGGTCTGTGAACGGCGAGCTTATACCGATCCATGACTCGAACGGCAATACGGTCGGGTACAAGAAGGACAAAGCCGGTAATCCCGTGCTTTCCAGGCTTGATGAGGTGACCCTCGAGAAAATAGCTGTTCTGACAGGCGGAAAATACTATAAAGCCACGGAATCGGAATTTGAACTGAAGAAGGTGTATGATGATATCCAGAGCATGGAGAAGAAGACCATTTTCGGCAGGCTGCTGACCCAGAGAGAAGACAGGTACCAGTGGTTCCTCCTGCCTGCCCTCCTTCTTCTGTTCCTTGAAATATTCTTAAAGGAGAAAAATAAAAATGGCAAAAAAAGGACTGATTAGCCTCTTCCTTTTTTTTCTTTTCTGTTCTCCGGGCTGGGCCGGGTTCGCATCCAAGATCAATAAAGGGAACAAGCTTTATAAAAAACAGGATTATGACCAGGCCCTGCAAAAATATATTGAAGCCGAAGTGAACAATCCCGGTTCACCGTTCACGCGTTATAATATCGGGAACACTTATTACCAGCAGTCGGACTATGAAAAAGCTGTTGCGGAACTGAATAAAGCCCTGTCTTCGAAGGATAACAAGTTCCGGGAAAAAGCTTATTATAATCTGGGCAACGCGTATTACAGGATGAACGATTACGCAGGCGCCATTGAACATTATAAAAAAGCCCTGGAGATCGATCCTGCTGACGAGGACGCTAAATATAACATAGAGATCATCCGGAAGAGGATGCAGGAGAACAAGACCAACCAGCAACAGCAGCAGGACCAGAAAAAGAACAAACAGGATAAGAATAAACAGGATAAAAAAGAACAGGAGAAAAAGAACAAAGAGAACAAAGAAAAAAGGAAGGAAAAAGAAAAAGAACAGAACAGAAAACAACAGCAGCAGCAACAGAATAAAATGTCAAAAGAAGATGCCAAAAGGCTCCTGGATGCCCTGAGGGATGAGGAGAACAAGACCCAGCAGAAGATCAGGCCGGTCCAGGGCGGCGGCGCAGGAACGGACAAAGACTGGTAAGATACGGTTCTGTGGCGAAAAACAAGTAGATTAGTTTAATATGCTTTTCTTATCGGAAAGGTCATTGATTATGAAAAAAATATTATTATCAGCGCTCATACTGCTCCTGAACAGTGTCCCCCTGCTCTGCCAGGACATCACCATGGAAGCCACGGTCAGCGCGAACGAAATGGCTGTAGGCGAACAGTTCACCTATACCATCTCCGTGCGCGGAAGCGCGGGGAATCTTCCCCAGCCTCAGCTTCCTGGCATGGACGATTTCAGGGTTTACAATGCAGGCACATCATCCTCTTTCCAGTTCATCAACGGCCAGGTCTCTTCATCCGTCACTTATAATTATGCGCTGGTCCCTCTCAAGGAAGGGGAATTCACCATCAATCCGGCACAGCTGAACTACAACGGTAAAGTGTACCAGACCCAGAGCATTACCGTCAAGGTCGTACCGCAGAAATCCCAGACCGCCCAGCAGCCGGGCCAGCAGCAACAACAGCAGCAGACCGAACCGTCGGTCGAGGAACGCTTCTTCGGCCAGAACGAGACAGGTGAACTGTTCGTGAAAACCATCGTGAATAAAAGTTCGGTTTATGTGAACGAACCTGTCATTTATTCTTATAAACTTTATTTCCGGAACGTTTCCGTGGGCCAGTACGGGATACAGAAACTCCCTGACCTGGCGGGATTCTGGATAGAGGATATTCCCCCGGATAAAGTAAGGAAACAGAGCACAGAGGTCTTGAACGGGAAAAAATATTACACGCTGGTCCTGGAGAGCAAGGTCCTGTTCCCCACGGCTCCCGGTAAAAAATACATCAATGGCGCCAGGTTTAATTTCGTGGTTCAGGATTTCTTCTCCTTTTTCGGAAAGAGGATCGACCGGGAAGCCAATCCCGTCTCTATTACCATCCTGCCCCTTCCGGACAAGAACAAACCGGCTGATTTCAAGGGATGCGTGGCCAGCCTGAAGTTATCCACCCAGCTCGGGAGCAAGAACTTCATCCAGAACGAGCCGTTCAGCTTCAAGGTGATCCTTTCCGGCACCGGGAACATCAAATCCATCACCGATCCCGTTCTGCCGGAGCTGAAGAACTTCAGGATCTACGACACGCATGCCTCCCTGAACATCCAGAAGAACGCGAACGGCGTGTTCGGCGATAAGATCTATGAGTATATCCTGATACCGGAGGCCGCGGGCAAGCTCGAACTGCCGGCCTTTCATTTCACTTATTTCAATTATGTGAACGACGGATACCAGACCCTTTCCACCAAACCTGTTTTCCTGAACATCAAGCCCGGCAAGCCCGGTTCCGCCAATCTTTACACGGCTCCTTACGCCTTTTCCCAGAGCGATGTTACGCTCATCGGCAAGGATATCCGGTTCATCAAGGAGAACATCACCGCCATCCGGAACGAAGGCGACTATTTCTTTAATTACGGCATCTTCTGGTTCCTGGTCCTCCTGCCGCTCCTGGGCCTGGGCATCTGTTTTTATTATTACCAGTATAAACTGAAACTGGAATCGGACGTAACGTTTGCCAGGGCCTCGCGCGCTTACCGCCGGGCCAAGAAACATCTTCTGGAGATCGAAAAATGCATCATAAAGAGGGAACTGGAACGGGTACCTACCCTGTTCGAAAAGGCCATCACAGGCTACATCAGCGATAAGTTCAATATCCCCACCTCGGAGATCGTTCTGGAACAGTTCAAGAAGGTTCTGGCCGGCAAAAAGCTGGACAGGGAGATGCTGGGCCTGGTGGAAGAGCTTTACCATGAAATGAACATGCTGAAATATTCCCAGGCCGCTAAGAACACACCGGACAGTTACCGAAGGCTCATCAGCCGGTGCAGCGAGATGTTCAATAAGATCGAACAATCGGTCCGGGTATAGGAGAGAAGGATCATGAAAAAAAAGCTGTTATTATTATTTCTTCTGATGCCTTGTTTCCTTAAGGCTGAATCCTTATCCGTGCTTTTCAAACAAGGGAACGAATTATACAAGCAGGGAAAATATGACGAAGCCGCCAAACAGTATGAACTTATCCTGTCAAAGAACGTGGAGAACGGGTATGTGTATTTCAACCTGGGCAATGCTTACTGGAAAGCCAATAATATCGGAAAAGCGGTCCTGAACTACGAAAGGGCCCGCATTTATCTGCCTACGGACAGCGATATACGGTTCAACCTGAAATTCGCCAACTCCATCAAGCAGGACAAGATCGAGGAACCGGAGTATAATCCTTTCACAAGAATAATCCTGGCTGTTTATGATATCTTCGAGCTTAATACGCTCTTCTGGCTTGTGTATGTTCTTTTCCTGGTCCTGGCCGCTTCCCTTATCTTTAAATGGTTCAGCCGGAACATCAACCATCAGGTCCTGAACGCCAGGATATTCAGCAATACCGGTATCGTCTTCCTTCTCCTCCTTTTCATCCTTATCATAAAAATATACGATGTCCGTTCCTCCACTTATGCCGTTATCCTGAACAGCGAAGTAAAAATAAAAAGCGGCCCCGATGAGACCTATACCGATATTTTCAGCCTCCATACCGGTTCCAAGGTCAGGATCAGCAAGGAGAGCGGGAACTGGTTTCTTATTACCCTGCCTAACGGATACAGCGGCTGGCTCGACAGGAACTCCCTGGAAAAGATCTGACATGAAAAGTCCATGCCCCCGGATCAGGAGCGTACTTCAAGCGGAAGAGATGAAGAGATAAAGGACCCGCTGGGTACGGGGCTGGAAGAACACAAAAGGATTTACAGGGAGATGAAGAAGCACCTGGTCAGGCTGGCCCTGAAGCTGAAGTCCTGAGGTTCCGGCTTTATTCGAACATCTTCAGCAAAGTGGGCATGAGCTGCTGTTTCCGGGAAATGACTCCTTTCAGTTCGTATAAATTCGGGTTCAGCTTGTTATAAGGCAGTTTATTGAGAAGATTATCCTTGCCTAAAATAAGCAGGAGGCTGGTCTCAATGCTGATATCGGTCAGGAGCAGGCCGAGTAATTTATAATCCCCTTCTTCGTTCATCTTCTGCAGGGCATGGAGCAGTTTGGCCTTATGCTTGTGGAATTCCGAGAAACCGATGATCTCGATCTGTCCCATGCCGATGCGGCTGTTCCCGGCCTCGTAATTCTTAAAATCCTGGAAGATGATCTTTTCCACATCCTTATAATCGACCTTGGAGCCGGCCTTGAAGAATTCCACGGCAAACTGCCTGTAATCCATTCTGGCGAAATGGTTGAGCCACTTCACCATTTCCGTATCGCTCCGCGTTGTCGTGGGGCTCCTCAGGATGACCGTGTCCGAAAGGATGCCGGAGATGAGGAGCCTGGCTGTGCTGCGTTCCGGCTCGATACAGCTGTTCTTGAACTGCATGGCAATGATGGTGGACGTGCTGCCCACGGGATAATTGATGAACGTGATGGGCTTGACCGTATTGATGGGGGAAAGCCTGTGGTGGTCCACGATCTCGATCACGCTGGCCTGCTCAATGCCGTCAACAGCCTGGGATATCTCGTTATGGTCGACCAGGATAGCTTTCTTGCTCGAGCTTTTAACAAGCTCACCCTTGGTGATGATGCCGCAGAGAGTGCCCTGGTCGTCCAGGACCATGATCCCCTTCTGCTCCTGGTCTCCCAGTATGTCGTGCGTCTCGGTAAGGTCTTTGGAATAATGGATGGTGCTGAACTTTTTCGTATAGAACACGGGTACGGGGATGCTTTGTTTCAATAAAACAGTGGCTTTCGTGGAATTGAGGGGCGTGCGCAATAAAAGGATCTTCCTCTTCCGCGCATACTGGACCACCTCATGGGGCGGATTGTTATTATTGGCGAAAATAATAAGCTTGATGTCGAACTGGTTCAGCTTGGTCAGGATACTGTACCGGTCATCGGTTACAATGATCTTAGGGATCTTTTCCGATCTTTTAAGGGTTTCTACGATGTTCTCCAGAGAGCCTGTGGTGAGGATGATCTCGCCTTTGAACAACTCATCTTCTTTTTCCAGCTTGCCTATGGCCTCGGCCCTGATAACCTTCCTGATGAGCGAGATGGATGTGTAGATCTTGCTGCTCTCCAGCAGCTTCAGCAGATTACCGGTCACGGTCTCCAGGGTCAGGAGCCCTACAGGCTCCTTTTTATCGTTCACGACCGGAAGGAACTGTATACGCGAGCGGAGGAAGATCTGTAAAGCATCGTTCAAACAGCTGTTCTCCCTGCAGAAGATCACGTTCTTGATCATCACGTCCGAGACCTTGGTCCGTATATCCGCCAGGAAGACAGGAGCCGGGATATTCAGTTTTTTCAGGATAAATCCTGTCTGGTTGTTGATGACGCCGGCCCGGGCCGGGATAACATTCCTGCTGTCCGTTTTCTTCTTAAATTCAGCATATGCCAAAGCGGATGCAATGGAATCGGTATCAGGATTCTTGTGGCCTATGATATAAATCTGTTCCATGGACATGCTTTAATATAATCATTTATTTTCATAAGCCAAATAAAATTTTCTTCCTACCGGATAAAAGATAAGGGCGAAGAGGATACCCGTGACCGCATCAGCAACATAATGATAACGGTTATACACGATAGCTACGGACATGACGCAGATGACAGGAAGGATGATGTAAAAAGGCAGCTTACCGAAGAACTTTCTGATAAGGAAAAGGCAGGTCCAGGCCACGGCCAGATGCGAGGACGGCATGCAGGCGCCGATGGTCTGTCCCTTGACCATGAGAAAGTCTTGAAGGGGTGTAAAGATAAATCCCTTCAGCACTTTTATACGGAACAGGGCCTCGAGCGTAAAACGCGGCCCTTCAATGGGGAAAAGGACGAAACCCGCATAACAGATATAGAACATGAACGTGACCATGAAGACAAAGTATTCAAGGTCCTTGATCCGTTTACTGAAAAAAAGTATCAGGACCGAGACAGGCATATAAAAATAATAGGAAAAGTAGGAAAATTTCATGATCTCGGTCATGACCGGGGAGACGAGCTTTTCCAGAAAGACCTCAGGATGGCCGCCGAACAAGCTGACCTGAAATTTCAGGACCAGGGGATCGATGAACCCGCCGTACAGGACAGTAACAAATCCTGAAATGGACTTATACACGAAGAAAAAAGTAATGACCGGATACAGGTGTCTCAAAAATGCAATGACCCGGCTGGCGGGATATTTTTGGTACAGCCGTGTGATAAGAAGGATAAAGACAAAATATAGGGAGTATGATAAAACATACAGATACCAGAGATGCACTTTCTGGCGGAAGATACTGACCAGGCAGATGACCCAGATGATATAAATGAAGCTCACGATATCTGTGAGATTGAATGGTCTGCTCCTGTGATCTCCTTTTATTGCTGTTTCTGTTGTCCGGTCCATGATCCTCTTGTTCTCCTTTTATGTGGATTAATGATCCGAGGGGCTTGCCTTACTGGCCGTAGATATCCTGGCCCATGACCCGTTCGATCCTGACATCACAGAGGCAGCCTATCTTATCCCTGTAAAGCTCCAGGGGGAGCAGTACTTTCAGATAATCCGGGCTGACAGAAGAGATATAGCGGTTCTGTTTCACTTTATTCTCCACCATGATCCTGATCCTTTTGCCTGTCAGGCTCTCGAAGTACTTTTGTTTGCTTTCGTGCATGTATTGGTCCAGGACAGCCGCCCGGTCTGTCCTGGTCTTATCGTTCAGGTTGTCCTTTATCAGGGAAGCGGGTGTATGCTCGCGTTTGGAATAACGGAATATATGGAGATAAAAAATATTGTTCTTTTTTAAGAATTCCAGGGTTTGAAGGAAATCTTCCTCTTCCTCATTCGGAAAACCAGTGATGAGGTCTGTGCCGATGATGACTTCCTTGTCCAGGGTCTTCAACTCACGGACCACATCCTCGTATTCCCTGACCGTATAAGGCCGGTTCATGGCCTTTAATATTTTGTCCGAGCCGGATTGAAGCGGGACATGGAAGTATTTGCATATTTTTTTATGGCCCAGCACGCTGAGCAGCGGTTTATCAATGCTGGTCGGTTCGACGGAAGAGAGCCGGACCTGTTCGATACCCGGGATCTTTATCAGATTTTTCAACAGGTCTTTCAGCCTGTATCCTTGATCATGATAATCGCCGATATTAACGCCGGTAAGTACGATCTCCCTGTAGTTTTGTTCTGCCAGGCTCTTCGCAAAGGCCAGGACATGCTCGTACCTCTCGCTCCTGCCGGGTCCCCTGGCCAGCCTTACTTTGCAGTAAGAACAGTTAAAATCGCATCCGTCCTGTATCTTGATAAAAGGCCGCGTCCGGTCCGGCGCGTAACGAAACTCGCTGCCACAGGTTTGATCCTGACCGATACTGGACTTTTCCTGATTCCCCACGAACTCGTCGATGCAGCCGAGGCTTTCCAGTTCTTCCCTGTTCGTCTCGACCATGCAGCCTGTGGCAATGATCCTGGCCCGCGGATTCTCTTTCCTGAGCTTCCTGATCAGCTTAACGGTTTTGGCGTCGGCCTGCCGGGTCACGGTGCATGTATTGATTACGCAAAGATCAGCCTGCCCTTCCCCGCATTCATGGCCGTTTGACCGGAACCGGCTCATGATCATATCAGCTTCAGACTGGTTCAAGCGGCACCCGGTTGATCTCACGACTACCCTCACTTCTTCCTCTTGATCCGGGCCAGAGCCGCGTTCACCTGGGTCAATTCTTTTTTAGCAGGCGAAAATTCGTTGTTCAGTTTAAGGCATTTCTCGAAACTGTCTTTAGCTTTACCCCATTCAGCCAGGGATTCGTAGGTGAGTCCCAGGTTGTAATAAAAAAAGTAGATGCTGCTGTCCAGGGCAATGGCCGTGAGAAAGGCTGTATTGGCATTATTGGACTGTTTTAATTTCATGTAGGTCAGGCCGGTCAGGTTATAGTAATACGCGTTCTCCGGATCAAAAGATATGGCCTTCTCGAACGCGATCCTGGCTTTCCTGAATTTTTTATCATTGAAATAAACCTGGCCCAGGATATAGAAGAGCTGGCCGTTCTCCTTTTCGTTCTGGAGCGCGTACAGGGCCAGCTTTTCCGCCTGCCTGTAATTACCGGTAATGAGGTAGATATCTGCCAGTTCGATGTACAGGTTCACGTTATTGGGCTGTATCTCCATGGCGCGTTTGAGGGCCATGATGGCATTCTCATTGTCGCCCAGGATCTTCGATACTTTGCCCAGATAATAAAAGGCCGTAAAATTATTAATATCGGCCCTGATGATATCGAGGAATATCTCGTTGGCCTTCTTGTATTCCCGCTTTTTATAGTACTCGATGCCTTTCTTGAGGAAATCATCCTCGGAAAAGGCCGGTCCCGCGCAGAACAGGACCAGAACTGTCATTATCAGTATTCTTTTGATCATATCTCTCCTAATTAAAAAGGTCATTCCATCATTTTCAGAAACTCATCTTCTGTGATCACTTTCACTTTCAGTTTCTTTGCTTTATCCAGTTTGCTCCCGGCCTTATCGCCTGCCAGGAGATAATCCGTATTTTTACTTACACTCTCTATGCTCTTGCCGGCATTATCCTCGATGAACCTTTTAATGCTGTCCCGGCTGAACTTCTTCAGCGTGCCTGTTACCACGATTTTCAGGCCTTTCAGTTTTTCACTGCTCTTCTCCGGATAAAGGACCTTCACACCCAGCTTGATCAGTTTCTCCACGAGCCGGATGTTCTTTTTATCCCGGAAAAACTCAAAGATACTTGAGGCCACTTTAGGCCCTATCTCATAAATAGCGTTCAATTCCTCCTGGCCTGCTTTTATCAGATCATCCAGGCTCCTGAAATGAGCGGCCAGGAGCCGCGAGGTATGCTCTCCCACGTGCCTGATGCCCAGACCGTTCAGGAACCTGTCAAAAGGCACCTCTTTACGGGACTGGATAGCGCTGATCATATTATCAGCTGATCTATCTCCCATCCTGTCGAACTTTAACAGGTCCTCTTTTTTTAATTTATAAAAATCAGCCACATCGCGCAACAATCCGCTCTCAGCCAGCCTGGTGATCCATTCCGTACCGACACCTTCGATGTCCATGCTGTCCCGTTCGGTAAAATGGATAAGGGTCTCCGCGATCTGGGACGGACAGTTCTGGTTCGGACAGCGCGGGATGATC